>CALGZO010000288.1 GCA_937934465.1 uncultured Fimbriimonadales bacterium
ACTAAGTTACCTAAGCGTCTCTTTTGGGGCGACGCGCCCAACGCATACATCCCTCTCCCTCACACGCAGCCGCAACACAGCGCGTGAACCCCAAAATGTACCCTCGTTAGGTATACTTATGCTGTATCTCTACCTGTGTTCAAAACGCTATGGAGGTTCCTATATGGCATACCGCGACTTTCAAGAGTTCCTGCTGCGCTTGGAGCAGGAGAATGAGTTGAAGCGTATCCAGTATCCGTTAGACCCATATTTGGAGATTACCGAGGTCGCCGACCGTGTGATGAAGTCGGGCGGTCCCGCGCTGCTGATTGAGCGTCCCAAAGGCTACGACACGGCGGTCGCCATCAACACGATGGGTTCCAAACGCCGGATGAGCCTCGCTCTGGGCGTGGAGGATTACCAGACCATCGCCGATGAGATTGAGTCGCTCACCAAGCCCGAGCTGCCTTCGTTAGAGGGGGGGCTGCTGGGCAAGTTGCGCGCCCTGCCCGAAGTGATGCCCCAACTCGGCAGGCTGTTCCAAGTGGCGCGGAGCGTCCCGCCCACCACCGTCAAAGAGGGCGTCTCACAAGAGGTGGTGAAAACGGGCGAGCAGGTCGACCTGTTCGAGTTCCCCATCCTGCACTGCTGGCCCCAAGACGGCGGTCGCTACATCACGCTCCCGCTGGTGTTCACCCACGACCCCAACACAGGCAAGCGGAATGTGGGCATGTATCGGATTCAGGTGCTGGACAAGCGCACGACAGGCATGCACTGGCAGATTCACAAGGTGGGCGCGGAGCATTACCAGCACGCCGAGAAGCAGGGCGAGCCGATACAGGTCGCTGTGGCGCTGGGCGACGACCCTGCGCTCACCTTCAGCGCGATTGCGCCCCTGCCCCCCGCTATCGACGAGCTGATGTTCGCCGGGTTCCTGCGCAAAAAACCTGTGGAGTTAGTGCCCGCGAAGACCGTCGATATCAAAGTGCCCGCCAACGCCGAGATTGTGATCGAGGGGTACATCAATCCAGGCGAGCGATGCTTGGAAGGTCCGTTCGGCGACCACACGGGCTACTATAGCCTCGCGGACTACTACCCAGTGTTCCATGTGACGGCGATTACGCATCGCGCCAAGCCTGTCTATCCCGCCACGATTGTGGGCGTCCCGCCGATGGAAGACGGCTGGATGGGCAAAGCGGTGGAACGGCTCTTCCTGCCGTTGGTGCGCCTGACCGTGCCCGAAATCGTCGATATGAACCTGCCTGTGGAGGGCGTGTTCCACAACTTCTGCTTCGTAAGCATCCGCAAACGCTATCCCGGACACGCCTTCAAGGTCATGAACGCTATCTGGGGGCTGGGACAGCTGATGTTTAGTAAGTTCATCATCGTGTTCGACGCCGATGTGAATGTGCATGACTTGGGCGAGGTCATCTGGCGGCTCGGCGCGAATGTCGACCCCGAGCGCGACACGCTGATTGTCAAAGGTCCTGTCGATGTGCTGGATCACGCCAGCCCGTATGTGGGCTACGGCAGCAAAATCGGCTTCGACGCGACCACCAAGTGGCGCGAGGAAGGCTTCACGCGCGAGTGGCCCGATGTGATACGGATGTCGCCTGAGGTAAAGGCGAAAATCGACGCCATCTGGGATCAGCTGGGTCTGTAGGCGCGGCTCACTTCTCGCGTTCCTCGTGCGCGGCGCGTACTACCCAGCGGATGGGTGTGCCCGTGTATTCGTAGCGGCGGCGCAGCTGGTTCTCCAAGTAGCGCAGGAACGAGAAATGCACGATGTCGGGGTCGTTCACGAACAGCACGACGGTCGGAGGGCGCACGCTCGCCATCGTCGCGTAGTAAATCTTGAGCGACTTGCCCTTGCGCGTGTAGGGGCGTTCGTAGAGCCACTCTTGCATCAGGCGGTTCAGCTCGCCCGTGCCCACGCGCATACTGTGGAAGTCGGCGACCGCCATACAGGTATCGAGCAACCGCTCGATGCCCGCGCCCGCCAACGCCGAAAGAAACACGCACGGCGCGTAGTCGAGCCACTGCACCTGTTGCTGCATCAGCCGTTCAAAGTCCTTCTTGGCAGGCGTTGCCTCGCTCAAGTTGCCGTCGGGCGGCTCCTTGAGATCCCATTTATTAATCGCCCACACGACGCCGCGCCCTGCGTTCGCCGCGAGCTGCGCGATGCGCCGATCGTTGTGCGTTACGCCCTCCGCCGCGTCGATGACCACCACGGCGACATCGGCGCGTTGCATGGCGCGTTCTGCGCGCATCTGTGCGTAATACTCCAGCGAGCGCTGCACCTTGCCCGGACGCTTGATGCCTGCCGTATCGATGAGGACAATCGGCTGCTCCTTCCAAGTGAAGGGGGTATCGAGCGTGTCGCGTGTGGTGCCGGCGATGGGGCTGACAATCGCGCGTGGCTCGCCCAAGATGGCGTTCAGCAGCGACGACTTGCCCACATTCGGACGCCCGACGATGGCGATTTTGACAGGCTCCAGCCCCTCCTCTGCGTCGGCGTCGAGGGTCGGCGCGGCGGGCAGTCGCTCGAACACTCCCTCCAGCACTTCGGCGATGTTGTGCCCGTGAATCGAGGAGATGGGGATTGGCTCGCCCAGCCCCAGCGCGAAGAACTCGGCGCGTTGGTTCTCCCAAATCTGGGGGTTGTCCGCCTTGTTGACCAAGAGTAGCACAGGTTTATCGCCCCTGCGCAGGAGCGCGGCGACCTCCTCATCGGCGGGGGTCAGCCCGTCGCGGGCGTCCACCATGAACAGAATGCAGTCGGCTTCATGCATGGCGACCTGCGCCTGCACGCGCACCTGCTCGGTGAGGGGGTCTTCGTCTCCGAACAGGATGCCGCCTGTATCGATGACCACGAACGGCTGCCCCAGCCACTCGCCCTCGCCGTAGAGGCGGTCGCGCGTGACGCCCGGCGTGTCCTCCACAATCGCCACGCGCTGCCCAATCCGCCGATTGAACAGGGTAGACTTGCCGACATTCGGGCGTCCCACAATCGCAATCACAGGCTTACGGCGCATCGTTGCCAATTCTACCTGACGCGGCGTTGCGTCCGCAAAAAATAGGGGTGCGTCGATGCGCACCCCCATCGTGTAGCAGTCTCAGGAGCGGGTGGATTAAAGTCGCGCGGTCTTCTCTTCCTCTTCGGAGGGGGCAACGGCGGCTTCCACGGGCACTGCGCCGCGCTTCCAAATGATGCGCCCCAAGAAGCGCGTGAAGTCGTCCATCACGCTATACATGCACGGGATGACCAACAAGGTGAGGATGGTACTCATCAGCATCCCGCCGATAATCACCAATCCCAGCGGCGAGCGGAACTCCGCGCCGCGCCCTATCGCCAACGCGACAGGTATCTTCGCCAGCACCAGCGAGATGACCGTCATCAGGATTGGACGCAAGCGCGTGGCGCCCGCCTCAATCAACGCCTCATCGCGCGGCAGCCCCCGCGAGCGTAGCGTGTTGGTATAGTCGACCAGAATAATCGCGCCCTTGCCGACCAAGCCCATCAGCGCAATCACGCCAATCATCGAGATGATGTTCAGCTCGGAGCGGAAGAGAATCAGCGCGAGCAGCGCGCCCACCAACGCTTGCGGCACTGTGAACATAATCACGAACGGGTAGAGCCAGTTCTCAAACAGCGCGACCATCAGCAGGTACACGAGGATAATGCCCAACAGGAGCGCTTGGAAGATGAACACGCCCTCGCGCGCCTGCACCTCGTTCTCGCCGAACCACTGCGCGCGCACGCCTGGCGGGATAATGTTCGCCTCGCGCAGCCGCGCGTCGATCACTTGGCGCATGTTGCCGGGGGTGTAGCCGGGCATCAGGTTCGCCGTGACGGTCACGCGCCGTTGACGGTCGGTGCGCTCGATTTTAGTGGGTCCCTCGCCGAGCGTGACGCTCGCCACATCGCGCAGGTAGACAGGCGCGCCCTGAATGTAGGCTACCACAAGGTCGTTCAGGTCGGTCAGTCGTTGGCGTTGATCCTCGCGCAGGCGCACGCGCACATCGTACTCCTGCCCCGCCTCGCGGTACTTGACGCTGGTATCGCCCTCGTAGGCGGTGCGCAGCGCAGCAGCGATTTCGCCGAGACTGACGCCCAGCGCAGTCGCCCTCTCGCGGTCGACGCGCACTTGCAGTTCGGGTTTACCCGCCGTCCACGACAGGTCGGGGTCTTTGATGCCTGGGATCTGCGCAATTGTGGCGCGCACTTTCTCGGCGGTCTCCAGCAGTGTGGCGGTATCTTTCCCGACCATCGCGAGCTGGATGGGCGCGCCGAACCCGCCGCCGCGGAAGCCCGATACCGCGTTCACAGTTATCTGTGCGCCGGGGATTTCGCCGATTTTTTGGCGCAACTCGGCAGCGATGGCGATGTCGCGCCGCGTGCGCAGCTGCTCATCAGACTTCGACCAGAACATCAGGCTATCCAACAGCGTCTTCTTGTCGTGCAGCGTGATTTGCATGCTGGCGAAGCGCGGTCCAGTGTCGCCTGCCCCTGCGAACCCTGCCGAGAGCCGCCCAATCAGCGTGGAAACATACTTCACCTCAGGAATGCTCAGCGCGGCGTTCTCGATGCGCTGGGCAATCGCATCCGTTTGAGAGAGCGCGGCGTCAGGCGGCGCCTTGATGGTGACCTGTATCAGCCCCTGATCTTGCGAGGGCGCGAAGCGGAACGGCAAAAGCGGACTGCCCGCCACTGCGGAGGCGATAATCAATCCGAACACGGCGACCAGCGCGCCGTTGCTGCTCAGAATAATCAACCAGCGATAGCGCAGCGACCACGCAATCACGCGCCGATACCAGTTCTTGAGCGCGTTGAAGCGGTTGTCCAAGAACTTGAAGAAGCCGCGCGGCTCCTCCACCGCCTCGCCCCGCCGATACAAGCGGCTCGCCAGCATCGGCGTCAGTGTGAACGAGACAATCAGCGAGAACAGCACGATAAACGCCACCGTCAAGCCGAACGGACGGAAGAACTGACCCGTCACACCGCCCATAAACGCAATCGGCAGGAACACCACCACATCGACCATCGTGATGGTTACGGCAGCCAGCCCAATCTCCGTGCGCCCGTTGAAGGCGGCTTCCGCAGGCTCCTCGCCCATCGCCAAGTGGCGATAGATGTTCTCGATGACTACAATCGAGTCATCCACCAGCACGCCCACCGCGAGCGTGAGCGCGAGCAGAGTCATGAAGTTGATAGTGAAGCCAGCGAAATACATCGCAATAAACGCCGCGAACAGACACGCTGGGATTGCCAGCCCGACGATGAACGCGCCGCGCAGGTTGTAGAGAAATACATAGATGACCAGCACGACCAACAGCACCGCCAGCACCAGCGTTTTGCGCAACTCGGCGATGTTCGCCTTGATGTCTTCCGCCTGGTCGAGCGTGATTGTGAAGCGCAGGTCGGGGTACTCGGTCTGCAGCCGCGCGATTTGGGCGCGCACGCCCTCGGAAATTTCCACCGCGTTGCCGTCGCTGGATTTCTGGACAACGATGGTCACATCCTCTTTGCCGTTCACGCGGGTAATCACTGTGCGCTCTTGCAGTCCGTCGCGCACTTCGGCGACATCTTTGAGACGGATGACGCTACCGCGCGCCATCGGATTGCGCGGATTCTGCAGATACAGTTCGAGGTTGCGCAGCTCATCGACAGAGCGGAACTCGCCGAGCAGGCGCACGCTGTAGTCGCGCTCGCCTTCCGTGATGCGTCCTGCAGGCACATTCAAGTTCGCCCCCTGCAACGCCCGCACGATGGCGTTAATAGACAGCCCATAGGCGTTTAAGCGTCGCTTGTCGACGGCGACCTGAATCTCGCGCTTCTGCCCGCCCGCCACCGAGACCGACGCTACGCCCGGCACGCTGCCGAAACGGTCTTTGATAATGTTGTCGGCGAGGTCGCGCAACTCATACGCGGGGCGGTCGCCCGTGAGCGAGAGATACAGAATCGGCTCGGACTGCGTATCCAGCTTCGCCACCACAGGTCGCTCCGCGCCGTCGGGCAACTGCGCCAACGCTGCATTAATTTTCGCCTGCACATCGATATACGCCTGGCTAATATCGGTGCCGATGTAGAATTCCAGCGTGACCTGCGAGATGCTGAACTGTGAGGTGGAGGTAATCTGTCGCAATCCTTCCACACCTGCGACGGCGTCTTCAATCGGTTTGCTGATTAGCGTCTCCACCTCGTCGGGCGACGCGCCAGGGAACGCCGTGACGACAGTGATTACAGGAAAGTCCACCTTCGGCTGCAGCTCGACAGGGATTCGGCTGAGCGAATAGTAGCCCAGCACGACGATGGCGACGAAGAACACCATAATCGTGACAGGGCGGTTCAGCGCTAATCGGGTCATCCACATAGTATCGCCTCCTTATTGCTCGATGATGCGCACGGGTTGTCCATCGCTCAGCAGGTCTTGCCCGCGCACCACGACGGTCTCGCCCGGTTGCACGCCTGTTGCGTAAATGACTTCGGTGTTCGTGGCGACGACCTTGAGTTCGCGCTGTTTGGCGACGCCGTTCTCCACGACGAACACGCGCGTTGCGCCGCCTTTTTCGAGGAGCGCGAGCTTGGGCGTGAGGGGCACATTTTGGTATTCACGCAGTCGGATTTCGCCGCGTGCGAACAGCCCTGCTTTCAGGGGCAGGTCGGCGGGGTTAGCGAGGCTGACGCGAATGCGCAAGTTGCGCGCCTGGTCGGCGATGGCGGGGTAGATGGCTTCCACGCGCCCGACGAACACGCGATTGGGGAAGGCGTCGACGCGCGTCTCCACCTGCTGTCCGACTTTCACATCGCGCAGCAGCACTTCGGGCAGCGTGGCTTCGAAATAGAGGCGGTTCACCGTGACGAGCCGCGCGACAGGAGTTCCAGGCGCGGTCATCGAGCCGACTTCCACGAAGCGGTCAGCGATGATGCCATCGAATGGCGCGCGGATAACGGTATCGGCGAGCTGTTGTCTAAGTAGGGCGACCTGTGCGCGAGCTTGCTGCAGGGCGGCGCGGGCGGCGTCCACGCGCTGTTGCGCCAGCTCGTCCTGCGCTTTGCCCAGCGTCGCTTGGCGGTAGGCTTCCTCCGCTTGGCGCACGGCTTGCTCGGCGGCTTCGATATCTTCACGGCGCGCGCCTTCACGCACGAGGCTCAGCGTCTCCTCCGCTTGGCGCAGCTGGGCTTGCGCCGCCTCGAAGGCGGTTTTGGCGGAGTCTAACTGCTGCTTGGGGATTGCGCCTTGCTGGTAGAGTTGCTGGGCGCGCTCGAAGTTCGCTTGGGCGAGTTCGAAGTTCGCGCGTGCAGCGGCGACGGCTTGCTCGGCTTGTTGGCGTTCTTGGGGTCGTGCGCCTGCCTGCAGGGCGCGTAGGCGGGCGCGCGCGGCTTCCAGCGCGGCTTTGGCTGCCTGTATTTGCGCCTCGGTCTGCGCTGGTTGGGTGCGCGCGGCAATCTCGGCTTGACGCAGGTTCGACTCGGCGGCGCGCACGGCAGACTCGGCTTGGCGCAGCTGGAGCTGCAGGTCGGTCGGGTCTTGAACGGCAATCACATCGCCTCTGCGCACACGGTCGCCCTCACGCACGCGCACCTCAACGATGCGTCCGCCCAGCTTCGCTGCGACGGTCGTGTCGTTGTAGGACTGCAGCTCGCCCGTGACGGACGCGCTCTCTGTGAGGCTACCCAGCCTGATTTGCTCTACTGCAACGGATACGGCGGCGGCTTCGCTGGCTTGGGCTTGGGAGGCAGGCGCGCCGCCGCGTCCCCGCCCACAGGCAGCCAGCGATACGGCAATCGCTAACCCAATCCCGATGACATACCATGTTTTCATATGTTATTTGCCTCCTCTATCGTTGGGCATAGTGCCTGCCAATCGTGCCAATCGCGCGTTGGAGCGCGGCGTAGGCGTCCAAGTAGTCAAACTGCGCGTTGACGAAGTTGGTTTGGGCTTGTGTGAAGGCGAGTTCGGCGTCGCTGATTTCGAGCTGGGGCGAGACGCCCGCCTCAAAGCGCACGCGGGCGAGGCGCAACGCTTCGGTCGCCTGCTCCAGCCCTTTCTGCGCGACGGCGAGCCGTTTCTGAGCGTCTTGCAGGTTCAGGTACGCCTGCCTGACCTCCAGCGCGACGCCTTCTTTTACCTGTTGCAGGCGCAACTGGGCGATTTCGAGGTCGTCGCGGGCTTGCGCCTCGCGCGCCCGTGTGATTCCGCTGTCCCAGATGGGCACAGACAGCACCACGACGCCGGTGTAGGTCTCGCGGCGCGGGTTGAAGGGCGAGGTGTTCAGGTTGAAGTCGGCTTGCCCTGTGAGCAGCAGGCTGGGCAGTGCGCCGCGCTGGGCGTTTCGGATGTTCACGCGAGCGAGTTCCACGCCGCGCTCCGCCGCCACAATCTCTGGGCGGTTCGTGTAGGCTTGCTGAGTCAGCGTCTCCAGCGCGACTTCTTGCAGGGTGGGCAGTTCGGTCGGCTTGACGACCTGCACGGGGGTGTTCAGGTCGCGTCCGAGCAGGTTGTTGAGCGCGGCGGCGGCGAGTTCACGCTGGTTGCGGGCGTTGAGCAACGCTTGCTCGGCTTGCGCGACGGCGGTCTCGGCGCGGAGCAGGTCGAACTGCGCGGCGACGCCAGCGTCTACTTGGGCGCGAATGATGCGCAGTCGCTCTTGGGCGTTCTTGAGGGCTTCCTCCGCCACGCGCACGAACTCGTCGGCGCGCGCCACGCCCTGATAGGCTTGCGCCACCTGCAGAATCGTGTCGTTGCGCGTGCGTTCATACTCCAACTCGCTGATGGAGACGAACACCGACGCGGCGCGAACCGCCGTGCGCACGACGCCGCTGATATCGATGACTTGTGTCAGTGTGATTCGCGCGGTGCGGTTCTCGATGTTGCCCAGTCGGATGGGCTGGGGTCCGAACCGCGCGGTCGCCACTTGGTCGAACCGCGTGTAGGTGGCGTTGCCTTGAATTTGGGGGAGGGCGTTGCCGCGCGCCTCGCGCACGGCGTTGCGCGACTTCTCGACGCTGCGCTCGCTAATCTGCACGGCGCGGTTATTGCGTAATGCAAGCTGAATGGCTTCATCCAGCGTCAGCGCGTCACTCGGCTGCGCATCCCCCTGATGGAGCAGGCAGCAGCCTAAGGCAATAAGCAGGAGTAGTTTTCGTTTCATCGTTCACCCTCCATGGCTCCATCGTGGCTTGGACAATCCTGTCCAAGCCCTTGCGCACGGACAAGATTGTCCGTGCTGCGGGGGGCTAAAAAGGCGGGTTTGTAAAACTCCAACACACGCTCCACAATTTGCTCGAGGGGTTCGCCCTCGCGTTCCATCATCCACTCCATCTGGCAGAGCCGATAGAGCCGTATCGCTTGGTGCGCTAACTCCTCCGCCGAGACATCGGTGCGGAACTCGCCCGATTGTTGACCAATCTCGAAACCTATCCGCGCCCGCTCCGTCGCCTCGTTTACAATCGCAAGCATCTGCTCGCGCACGACGGGGCTGTGGCAGCAGGCAATCATCATCGTGCGCGCGATTTGCAGCGAGCGCGAGTCTCGCTGGGCGATGAATAACATCACTTGGCGCATGATTTCCCACTGGCTGGGGGCGTCTTCAGGCTGGAGCGACTCCAGAAACTCGTAGACCTCGTTCGCCATCTCGCGCATGTAGGCGTGCAGCAGATGTTCTTTCGTGGGGAAGTAGGTGAAGAAGGTTCCCTTCGCAACATCCGCAAGCGTTGTGATTTCCTCGACGGTGACTTGTTCGAAGGGTTTCTGCTGCATCAACGCGAGCGCCGCCTCGATGAGCCGTTGGCGGGTCTCCTCCCGACGACGCTCGCGTCGATTCGCGTAAGGGCGCGATGCGGTTTTCATAGTCCGTTCCCGAACACAGGTTTGAACAGTTATTTTCAACCGACAGTCATAGTTGACTGTCGGTCAATATTATACCACAGGTCATGCAGATTTGTCAAGGGGTTTGCCAAAGCGTTTCGCTGAGTACGCCCTCATAGAGCGCTTTGCCGACAATCACCCCTTCCAGCGTGGTGGACTGCGCCAGCGCGTGTAGGGTCTTGAGGTCGCTCTCGTCGCGCACGCCGCCCGACGCAATCACAGGCACGGACACCGTCCGCAGCAGCGCCATCAGCGGCTCGAACGCCACGCCTTGCAGAGTGCCGTCGCGTTCAATCTGCGTGAAGATGATTCGGGGTGCGCCGCGTTGCGCCATCTGCTGCGCGAACTCCAGGTAGGGCGTCTCCGACACGCTCTGCCAGCCGTGCGTCGCCGCCGCGCCCGACTTGACATCCAACGCCAGCGCGACGCGCGCGCCGTAAGCGCGAAACATCCGCTCCGCAAAGTCAGGCTGCTGCACCGCAACAGTGCCCAGCGCCACGCGCTCCGCGCCGACCGCGAGCAGTTGCTGTATGTGCCTCTCACTGCGAACCCCGCCGCCGACCTGTATCGGGATGTCCACGCTGCGCGCGATGCGTTCAATCAAATCCACCTGCACAGGTTCGCCTGCCTGTGCGCCGTCCAAGTCCACTATGTGCAGTCGCGGCGCGCCGCGTTGCGCCCAGTGCTGCGCTACTGCGACAGGGTCGTCATGGTAGCGGGTCTCGCGCTCATAGTCGCCCTGCAGCAGGCGCACGGCGTAGCCTCCACGCAGGTCGATTGCAGGGATGACCTCTAACGGCTTCATCAATCGCCAATTGTACCGAAGTTGAACAGCACCAGCAGCAGGTCGGCGTCGTCGACGATGCCGTCGCCGTTGAGGTCGGCTTGAGGGTCGTTGCCGCCGAAGTTGAACAGCACCAGCAGCAGGTCGGCGTCGTCGATTTGATTATCGCGATTGGCGTCGCCGTTGATGAGCGTCCAGTTCGCGTTCAGGACACCGCTGCTGGGCAGGTTCAGCGATTGCCGTTTCGCCAGCCAGCCGGGCACATAGACGCGCGCTTCAATAACTCCTGAAAGCCCTGTTTGCAGGCTGTACGCGCCGTTCGCGCCGAGCGTTATGGTCGCCGTGTCGGTCTGTGCGCCGCGTGTGAGCGTAATCTGCGCGGTTTTGCCTGCTGGGTCGGGCAGGTAGTTCTCCAGCACAATCTGTCCGCTCAGCGTTGGGGGCGGCTCGATGCGCCAGATGCCTGCGCCTGCGAGGTTCTGCGTCCCGTAATTAACTGTGGCGATGGCGTATACTGCGCCGTCGGGCGAGGCGACGAGCAGCTCGGGCGTCTCGTCAGCGAGGCTAAGTGCAGGCAGGTAGCCCTGCGCCATCAGCGCCCCATCCGTGCGCAGCCATTGCAGGGCGGGTTTCCAGCGGTCGGGGCTGGGGAACAGCTCACCTATCAGTTGCACCAGCGCGCCCGACGCCGTGCCCACGCCCGCCACAGGACGATAGACGCCCTCCAGCACTTGTGCGCCGATAATCACGCCATTAGACAGCCCCATCACGCTCGCCAAGCCGCGCGTTGTGGCGTTCTCCCAGCCGCCGCTCATGAGCCACACGGCTCCACTTACTGCCAACACATCGGGTATAGCGTCGCCTGCCGC
>CALGZO010000289.1 GCA_937934465.1 uncultured Fimbriimonadales bacterium
CTCGTGGTCGCGTGAGGTTCCGACGCTCTGGTTGGGCGTGCTGAGGCGCGAGTTGTCGCCGAACGGGCGCGTGCAGATGACCCTGCAGTGGCGCATCCAGCCGAAACCGCTGCCTGCACAAGCCGCGCCGCTTCAAATAGATGCGCCTGTTCAACCCGTGCCCGACAGCTGGTCGCCCCTGCCGCGAGAGCCTGAGCTCATGCCGCCGCCGAAGGTGATGCAACGCCTCTCAGGCGCGCCGTTCCGATTGCCTGCCGACCGCACAGCAACGATTCTGATAGAGACCGACTCGCTTCGCCCTGCCGCACGCGCGTTGGAGCAGGAGCTGCAGCGCTACGGCGTCCGCGCCGCCGTGCGCACAGGTTCGCCACAACCTGACACGATATTCATCGGGAGCAGCCCCACACTCCAACGCCGATACCCCGTGCCCGACCAGCAGGGCGCGTATCATCTGCAGGTCAGCGCGGAAGGCGTCGTTATTATCGGGCAGTCGCCTGAAGGCGCGTTCTACGGCGTGCAGACCCTTATCCAACTGCTTCAGCCCGCCGTCGGCGCGTTGCAGGTCGCGCCCGTGCGCATTACCGACTACCCCCACCTCAAGTGGCGCGGCGTCCATCTGTTCGGCAGCACGCAGCCGGGCTTTCTACCGCGCCTGATTGAGAATGTCATCGCGCACGCAAAGTTCAATCACTTGGTGATAGAGTGCGGCTACGGTCAGTGGGAGACCATCCGCAACGCTTGGGTGGACATATCCGCGCCCAAGAGCCTGCTGCGAGAGGCGGTACAAGTTTCACGCCAAAACCTGATTGAGCCGATTCCGCTGATACAGTCGCTGGGGCATATGTATTGGATGTTCCGCAACGACGCCTACAAAGAGTTGGCGGAGGACCCCGAAACGCCGTGGGCGATTGCGCCGCGCAACCCCGCCACGCGCCCGTTCCTGCAACGCCTCTATGACGAAGTGTTCGAGCTCTTCCAACCGCGCGATTTCCATGCCGGCTTGGATGAGGTCACCATTCGTGGGCGGTTCCCCCACCGCCCTGAGTCGCAGGGTGCGACGGTCGCCGAGCTGTTCACCGAGCATACCGAGTGGGTGCATCGCGAGCTCAAGCGGCGCGGCGTGCGTAAGATGTTGATGTGGGGCGATGTGCTGCTGGCGCGCGGCGAGGCAAACGACGGCGGCGCACACGCCAAAAGCCCCCAAGAAGCGCGATTTACCCGCGAGCGGCTCAGCAAACTCCAAGACTTGGTCATCTGCGACTGGCACTACACCCCCACCGAACCTGAACAGTATACGAGCCTCACGACGCTCCAACGCGCGGGCTTCAACGAAATTATCGCGACCACATGGTACGACCCCCAAAACATCGCGACCTTCGCGAAGGCGGCGCGACTGCGACGCATCACGGGGCTGCTCCAAAGCACTTGGGCAGGCTACAGCCTCAACGAACGCACCCTGCAGGGCGTCGAGTTGCGTCAGTTTATTGCCTACCTCATCGCAGGCGCGTACGCTTGGGATACCGACCTGCCCGCGCCTGACCAGCTGCCCTACGACTTTGAGCGACTGTTCCACGAACGCTACTATCGCGAGCCTATCGCCTTGCGACCTCAATCGGGCTTCGTGGTGGACCTCGCACAGGCATACAATTACAACCTCGCGCAGCTGAGTTCGCTCTTTCTGATGTTGCCTGCGGACGATAGCCGACTTGGGGGACGCCGCTTTGCCCTGCGCGGCGCGCAAGGGCTGATGCTATCGAGTTATCTCGCGCCGAAAAGCCTGCCCCAATCGGCGCGATTGCCGCTGAACCGCCCCGTGCGCACGCTGTACCTGCTCCACACCTGCGGTTGGCAGACCGAGCAGGGCAATCTGGTGGGACGCCTCGTGATTGAGTACGCCGACGGGTCGCAAGTCACGCAGCCTGTCGTGTACGGACAGCACCTGCGCGCGTGGAACGACCGCCTCTACGCCATAGAAGGGTTTCCCATCTGGCGCGCGCGCGACAACCTCGGCAACCTCGCAACCGTGCGCCTGATGCGCTGGCGCAACCCGCACCCCGCCAAAACCGTCCGCGCCGTGCAACTCATCGCCGACGACCCCGTCGCAGGCTGGACTATCGTGGCGATGGCAGGCGAATAGCTCGACCCCTGCAATTTCTCGGAGCGCACGCCGAAAATCTTATATGGCATGCGTATCCTGGTGGTGGACGACGAGCCGATGGTGCAGCTGCTGCTCAGCCAGACGCTCGAGGAAGCAGGGCATGTGGTGGACATCGCAACTAACGGCGCGGACGCGCTTGAGCTGCTGCGCACGCACACCTACGACCTGCTGTTTACCGATGTGCATATGCCCCGCCTGAGCGGTATCGACCTCGTGCGCGCCGTCCGCCAGAGCCGCCCGCGCATGCCAATCATCGTGATGGACAGCTATCCCGACCTGTTCGCGGAGAGCGATGTCGGCGCGGAGGCGTTCGCCCTGTTAGCGAAGCCCTTCGACCTCTGCGAGGTGCGCCGCGCTCTCCAAGCCGTCGAGAAGACCATAGTAGCGAGGTGAAAGATGATGATTCGATGCATTCTCTGTTTGGCAGGCGTCGTGAGTATCGCTGTAATCGCGCAAGCGCAACGCACCTCCGCCACCGGCGAGTGGCTCTTCGCTGACCCCCAAGAGATAATCCAGACCGCCACGCGCACCGAACGCCCCGTCGCCGAATCGTTTACCACCGTGCGCGTGATTACCCGACGCGAAATCGAACTCTCAGGCGCACAGACCATCCAAGAGCTGCTGGAGCGGTTCGTGGTGGACTTCGAGGGGCAAGAATCCTCGCAGCACCGCTTTTTGAGCATGCGCGGCGCGTATAGCTCGTCGGAGTTCAACGAGCGGATGCTCTTCCTGCTGGATGGGCAGCCGCTGAACGATGTGCTGCTGGGCAACTTCCCCGCGATGAGCCTCAGCACGCACGATGTGGAGCGCATCGAGATTGCCTTCGGTCCTGGCTCGGCGATGTACGGACCGAACGCTTTTGCGGGCGTGGTGAACATTCTCACGCAGCAGGGCGACACGGGGCGTCCCTCCCTCTGGAACGGCTACGCCGAGCGCGGCGGCTACACCGCCTCCCTGCGCTGGATGAACGCCCCCGACGCGCCCAGCAAACTCAGCCTGCAGACCTCCTTCTGGCGCGACCCCGGCAGCGACCGCATCCGCAACAACGATACCCAAGTACGCACCGCGCGACTCGCCTTCTCACAAGGTACGCCCGAACGCGGACTGTGGCGCGTCAACTACATCTATAACGACATGGATCGCGGGCTGGTGGGCATGCGCTACTACACTTACCCCACCCCCACCGACCGACTCTTCTGGCGCACGCACTACTGGCAAGCCGCCTACCAACGCGCCTTCGGCGACGCTCTGCAAACCACGCGCCTCTACGGCGTCGCAGGCGACACTATCTTCCTCAAGGTGCAAGACCAACCCCCCCTCACAGGCAACGAACCGCGCACGCGCATGCCACTTAGCCAGAGCATGCTCGCCGCCGAGACCTACTTCCAGTGGAACCTGCCCAACGCCCAGCTGCTCGCAGGCGTGGACTACCGCACGATGCGCGCGAGCAGCTCCAACCATCTCGGCGGCAGCCGCAGCGCGACCAACTTCGCGTTGTATGCGCAGGGCGAATGGCAACTCGGACGCTGGCGACCTATTCTGGGCGCACGCTACGACGCGCACTCCCTCTACGGCAGCCAGCTCAGCCCACGCGCAGGCTTCACTTACATCGCCAGCGAGCAGCATCGCCTCCGCGCCTCGCTCGGACGCGCCTTCCGCGCCCCCAGCTTCACTGAACTCTACTTGCAACGGTTCTATGTGTGGATGCCCTTCAGCGGCAACCCCGTACCGCTCAGCATCGAGGGCAACGCCGACCTGCGCCCCGAAACCGTCTTCAGCGCAGAGCTGGGCTACCGATACCTCCACCCGCGCTGGCAACTCGATGTGTCCTACTTCACCTCCGATATCAGCGACGCCGTCAGCGTGTTCGCCAAAGACCCCAACCAGCCTCTGCTGCGCCAGTATCAGAACCTCTATCGCTTCCGCATCTGGGGCTACACGGCGGACACAGTGGTCAAGCTCGCGCCTGAGTGGACGCTGAGCGCAGGCTATATGCAGGTGCGCTACACGGGCGGCGTGGAGGAAGACTACAAACCCGCACGCGAACGCGCCGTGATACGCCTCGCGTATTACCCCGAGCGTGGATTGAGCGGACAGCTGGTGCTGGTCTACCCCGCACGCGGACAGGGCTTCAGCGACGCCTACGGCTGGAACGCCTACCTGAACCTGATGTACCGCCAAGACGCCCGCAGCCGATGGAACCTGCGCGTGGACAATTTATTTAATGTGCGCACCGAGCTGGCGCGCTGGGTGCCCGGCGGACGGCGCAGCGTGTGGGTGGCGTATCAGAGGGATTGGTGATTCCACGACGATGAATCGGGATTCATCGGGAATGAATCGGGATTCATCGAGAATGAATCGGGATTCATCGGGAATGAATCGCGATTCATTCAGATTGAATCGCGATCCGTTATCATTGGGTAAACTCAGCAGGAGAGAACAATGCCTGGTGGAATCCCTATCCCTACAGGAGGCTTATCGATGGGACGGAGTTATATACCAAGGCCCGACACGGACTTTTTGGCGTGGATGAATAACTTTCTGACGGCGTTGAACGCGAACTTGAGCGCTTTTGGCTTGGTGGCAGCCGACCTGACGCCGCTGACCAACGCTCGCAATGACTTCCAGACGAAGCTGGGCGCGTTCCAATCGGCGCAGATCGCCTTGCGCACTGCTTCGGAAGCCAAGAAAGACTCGCGCGACACGGCGGAGTCGCTCTTTCGGCAGATGGCGCAGCGGATTAACCGCCACCCGAACATGACCGACGCCTTGCGCGCGCAGTTGGGGCTGACCGTGCCGCGCCCGCGCCAGCGTCGGGGCGTGGGACCCGAAATCCCCGGCGTGCGCTTGGAAGTGGACGCAGGGCGCGTGATTGTCCACTTCGGCACGAACCCCGACGATGAACGGCGCAACGGCAAGCCCGAGTGGGCAATAGGGGCGAACATCTACATTCGCGAAGAGAGCGAGAGCGCGTATCGCCTCTTGGCGTTCGACACGGCAAGCCCGTACATGTGGGAATATCGTGGGGCGCCGAAGCGGTTCTATTTCCGCGTGGCGTATCGGGGCGTGCGGGAGCAAGATGAGG
Organism: uncultured Fimbriimonadales bacterium; assembly: GCA_937934465.1. GTDB lineage: Bacteria > Armatimonadota > Fimbriimonadia > Fimbriimonadales > GBS-DC > GBS-DC. The sequence continues at coordinate 5,244 of CALGZO010000289.1, forward strand.
GCACGCCCAGCCCTGAAGAGGTGGTTAGCGTCGGCGGATGAACCTCACCACTCCAGCACGCTGACCGACATCGGCGGGAAGGTGTGGCGCATCAGGCTGCCGCCGCGCAGGGTGCGCTGGGCAAGCCCTTTCGCCTTGGCTGTATCCTGCGCCGCCGAGTAGTACCACCAGTAGACACTGCTCCCAGCGCGTAGCCCTTGCAGCCGAATCGCCACGGTAATCGGCGTGCTGCGCATCTTGTTAATCACCAGCAGTCTGCCCTTGCCGTTGGGCGTGCGCACGGCGTAAATGCGCAGCATGGGGTTGTCGCAGTTCACGGCGACCAGCGTATCGCCAGGTCGGGCGAAGCGGTTGATGAGTTGGACGGCGAAGAAGGTGGGGTAGGGCGTGTGGAGCGGGTCGCCCACGCCCGACGGATAGCCTGCCGACACGACGCCGTAGTCGCCCCAGTTGCGCCAGCCGTAGAGCAGTGCGCTGTTGTTATTGTGCGCCTCCGCCGAGTTGTGCAAATCCCACCACGCATAAGCGTCCGCGCCCGCCAGTATCGCCTGCGCCCACGAATCTGCCATGTAAAGCGCGTTCACCACGCTTGTCGTCTGCTTGCCCGGATTGAAGGCGACGGAGTTGTTCTCGGTGACGAAGATGGGGACGCTGTTGCCTGCCGCGCCCAAGTAGTCGCGCAGGATTTGGCGCATCTGCGAGATAATCTCGCCCCAAGTGCGTGGGTCATCCAGCAGAAAAGCGTCGTCTTCGCGTCCGGGTTGTTGGGGGTAGTGGTGTACATCGAAAAAGTCGGGGACGACGCCGAAACTGCTGAGGCGGTTGAGCAGCACGGGCGTCCAGCCGTTGTGCGATTGCCCTGTGCGCGGGTTTGTCACGCTGAACCGCTGGGGGTACTCGGTCTCGGTGAACACGCCGACCACGCCGACCTTGATGGTAGGGTCTACCGCCTTCATCTGTTGTATCGCGTCGCGGGCGAACTCGGCGTAGGTGTGCGCGTCGTGGCGGTTGGGGTAGGTGTCATGCTCCCACGAGCCGTAGTTCTCGTTGCCAATCGTCCAGTAGCGCACGCCGCCGTTGCGCTGGATATTAGCATACTGCACCCAGTCGGCGGCTTCTTGGGGCGTCCCCGAACCGTAGTTGACGCAGATAATCTTCTCCGCGCCCAACTCGTTCGCGACACCGAGAAAGCCGTCGGTGGCTGTGCCGTAGTCGGCGTTGGTGCGCCTGTTGCGGTTGGCGCGCCAGTCGTATTCGTTGGTGATGGAGCCGCCAGGATAGCGCATCGCGCCGAAGTTCGCCTGCTTCAGCAGGGCGCGCCGTTCAGGACTCGTGAGCGACCAGTCCCAGCAGGCGACATTGATGCCCAGCATCAGTGGGGTGATGGTGCGCCCTGAAGCGTTGAAGTTCACCGTCGCCGACGCCTGATTACTGACTTGCGCGCGAACGAGGCGAATATCGTCCAAATAGAACGCGGGCACGCTCTGCCCCGAAAACTCCCGAAAGTGAATGCCCGTGAGACGGTCGCCTGAGTTGACCCCCAACGCGCTCAGCGGAACCTGCACGCGCGTCCACTGATTGGCAGGGAGGCTACTCACAAAATTGTTAATCGGCACAGGCGGACGCTCCACGCCGTCCACCTCGGCGCGTAGATGGAACTGGGGATTGCCCACGCTCCCCCCATGCACCCAGAACTCCAAGTGGCTGAAGCCGTCAATAACGAAGCCCGTCGGGTTCTTGAACAAGATAGACGACCACGGGAAGAACTCCACGCGGATTGAGTATTGTCCCGAGCGCACGGGGCTGGCGTTTTGCATGTTGCGGTTCGCCCACGACCAATCTTCCCAGCGTCCAGCAGGATAGTCGCGATAGATGGCAGGGTGTGCGAAGTCGTCGGGGTGAGCGACGCCGAACGCGCCCATCAGCGCTGCCGTTAGGATGGCGATTTTGACCGACATAATCTGTTCCTCCGTAGACCTGCAAAGCCGCCTTCCCAACGCTGACGAGAACGCGCCTTCGCTAACAGTATTATAGCCCAGATTTCAGGTAGTAGGCAGTGCAGGGCGAGGTATCCTATAGCGCGTTTGACGCACGATGGCGATGGAACCGCAGGTGCTGTTGAAGATAAGTAGGCTCGATGGGCGGAGCGTCTGGCTGTCGGGTCGAACGCCTGAGAGTGTGCTGGTCGCCGAGTCTTATGCGGATGTGTTGCCTGTGCTATCGGAGGTGGAGCGTGCGACGCAGCAGGGTCTCACAGCGGTCGGTTTTGTAGCCTACGAAGCCGCGCACGGGCTGGACAGGGCGTTCCCCCAAGCGTGCGCTAAGTCGCCGCTGGCATGGTTCGCGCTCTATCGGCGGTTGGAAGCGCACGGCGCGGCGCCCTTGCCTCCGCTCGGCTGTGAGCAGCGCATTCGGTGGCGTCCCACGCTGTCCGAACGCGCCTATCGCTGCGCTTTGGAGCGTATTCGCGCGTACATCGAGGCGGGCGATGTGTATCAGGTGAACTACACCTTTCGCTTGCGCTCGGAGTGGAGTAGCGAGCCGAGTGAACTGTTGACTCTGTTCGGGCAGCTCTATCACGCGCAGCCTGTGCCTTACGCTGCCTACATCAACACAGGCGCGCAGGTGATTCTCTCGCTCTCGCCTGAACTGTTCTTCGCGTTGGAGGGGGAGCGGATTATCACGCGCCCGATGAAGGGCACTGCGCCGCGCGGGGTGGGGCAGGCAGACGACTTGTGGCAAGCGCAGGCGTTGCGCACCTGCGCGAAGAACCGCGCCGAGAACCTGATGATTGTGGACATGGCGCGCAACGATTTGGGACGCATCGCGCGTGTGGGGAGCGTGCGTGTGCCGCGCCTGTTCGAGGCGGAACGCTACGCGACCCTGTGGCAGATGACCTCCACAGTGGAGGCGTGTAGCGACGCGCCGCTGCCCGAAATCTTCCGCGCGCTGTTTCCTGCAGCGTCCATCACAGGCGCGCCCAAAATCCGCGCGACGCAGATTATCCGTGAGTTGGAGACCACCCCGCGCGGCGTCTACACAGGCGCCATCGGCGTCGTGGCGCCCCATAGGCGCGCGCAGTTCAATGTCGCCATCCGCACGCTGGTCTACGACCGAGCCGAGCAGCAAATGGAATACGGCGTGGGCAGCGGCGTGGTGTGGGACTCTGACCCCCACGCCGAGTACGAGGAGTGCTTGGCGAAAGCGCAGGTACTCTTGAGGCGCGCCCCCGAATTTGAGTTGCTGGAGACCCTGCTGTGGCGTCCGCGCGGGGGCTACTTTTTGCTGGAGCAACATCTGCAGCGGCTCTTACGCTCGGCGGACTACTTCGGCTTCTCAGTGGACGCTGGCGCGGTTCGGGCGAAGTTGCTCGAGGCGGCGCAGGGGTTCACGGCGTCCCTGCGCTATCGCGTGCGCGTGCGTGTCAATCGGCGCGGCGAGGCGTGCGTGGAGTACGCGCCGCTATCACACGCCCCCCACCCTTGGCGCGTGGCGCTCGCTGCGGAGCCTGTCAACCCGCGCGATGTGTTTCTATACCACAAGACCACGCATCGGGCAGTGTACGAGCAGGCGCGCGCCGCGCACCCCAACTGCGACGATGTAATCTTGTGGAACACGCGCGGCGAGATTACCGAGTCCACAATCGCGAATGTGGCAGTGCGTCTCGACGGCAGGCTCTACACGCCCCCTGTGGCGTGCGGACTGCTCGCGGGCGTCTATCGGGAGCGGCTGCTGAAGCGCGGCTGGCTCCGCGAGCGTGTCATCCGTGTAGACGAGCTCGCCCGTGCGGAGGCAATTTATCTGATTAACTCCGTGCGCGGTCGCGTGCGTGCGCAGCTGATACGCGCTTAGGCAGTTGAGAGGGTCTGGGCGCGCTCGCCGACGCGCTCCAGAGCGGTGCGCATCACGGCTTCGCTGGGGGCGCGGCTGCGCAAGTGCTGTTCGCACATTCGGAACGGATAGAGCAGTCGGTCGTAGCGCGGGTCGGGCAGGCTCAACGGGCGCGTCTCCTGCAGCAGCCACGCCGAGATGCGATCCGCCCACTCGCGCGTGTCGTCGGGACTGGTCAGCACGGGCGTCTCAACGCGCACCAGCCCATAAGTTGGCGACGCGCCCTGCTGCCAGCGCAACCGCAAGTACCAACTGTAGACCTCGCTCTGACCCTGACGCACGGGACGAAAGACGCTGCTGCGATAGCCTGCAGGCATGTTCAGCACCTGTAGCATCCAGTTAATCTCCAGATAGCTGGTGCGGTGCGACTTCGAGACGCCCACTACCTGCACCAGTTTGCGCCGTTCCAGCGCGCTCATCAGGTCGGCTATCGAGCCGTCCACCAGCAGCCAGTTGGTGGAGCTGGGCGTCTGCTGGTCAATCCACTGCAGGGCGAGTTTGCGCTCCAGATGGTCGCGCACGCGCGCTACAGTCGCTCCCGCACGCACCAGCATCGTGTTGAAGGAGGTCTTCTCCAGCTCGCGCTCCTCCAACGAGTCGTAGACGGTCAGCCCCGCGCGTTTGAACTTCTTGGCGTCGAACGCTTTGAGCGGCAAAAAGAGCGCCTCTTCTGCCTGCGTCAGCGCAGGGACAGGGTGCAGCTCGCGCTCGCGTCGCTCCAGCACCATCGCCGCCACATAGCCATACACGACGGGCAACAAACCTTTTAAAGTCTGCTGATAGTATAGCAAGTGTGAATGCTGGACGCCGTCGATGAAGTGCGTGAACTGCGTTGTCTCGTTGGCGGGCGGCACAGGGAACACGCCAAACTCACGGCGACCTGCCTCATGCACTAACATCGCGCTTGAGAAGCCCCCCTCCTCCTCTGGCGGCTCGATAGTGTCTTCGCTGCTCACCCGACGCACCACTTGCACGCCCTCTGGGTTCTCGCGCAGGAACCGCGCCAACCGCTGCAGAAACTCGGTCATAGAGTTGAAGATTCGCACGGCGTCGCAGGATTCCTGCCGTTGTCGCGCCTCAGGTATAATTGTCTTGCTATGACACCGAGTGTTTCGACTTCAGAGCAGCAGAGCCGATATGAGGTTCAGAAAGCCACTTGGCGCACGAAGGTCGGCTTAGCCGAGATGTTGCGCGGCGGCGTGATTATGGATGTGGTGAACGCGGAGCAGGCGCGTATCGCCGAAGAGGCGGGCGCGGTCGCGGTGATGGCGCTGGAGCGCGTGCCTGCCGACATCCGACGCGAGGGCGGCGTCGCACGCATGTCCGACCCGCGCATGATTGAAGAGATTATGCACGCCGTCACCATCCCGGTGATGGCGAAGTGTCGTATCGGGCACTTCGCGGAGGCGATGATCCTCGAAGCGTTGGGCGTGGACTTCATCGACGAGAGCGAGGTGCTGACCCCCGCCGACGAGGAACACCATGTGAATAAGCATGCGTTCAAGACGCCGTTTGTGTGCGGCGCGCGCGACTTGGGCGAGGCGTTGCGACGCATCGGGGAAGGCGCGGCGATGATCCGCACCAAAGGCGAGGCAGGCACAGGCAACATCGTGGAAGCCGTGCGCCATATGCGCGCCATTATGAAAGATATCCGCCGTATCCACAGCGCGCCCGAAGACGAACTGATGGCGATAGCCAAGCAGTTGCAAGCGCCCTACGACCTCGTGGTGGAGGTTCATCAGACGGGCAGGCTGCCTGTGCCGAACTTCTCGGCGGGAGGCGTCGCCACGCCTGCCGACGCCGCGCTAATGATGTGGCTCGGCGCAGAAGCGGTGTTCGTCGGCTCAGGCATCTTCAAATCGTCCGACCCAGAGCGACGCGCACGCGCCATCGTCGACGCCGTCACCTACTATCGCGACCCTGAAGTGCTGGCGGAGATTTCCAAAGGGCTCGGCGAAGCGATGCCCAGCCTCGATGTGCGCAAACTCGCCGAAGAGGAACTGATGGCAGTGCGCGGGTGGTAGCGGATGCTGGGGCAGTCGTGTCGGCACACAACAATGCGGACAGGACTGCCCAAGCCCTGCTGGGATGCAAGATGAGAGTGGGCGTGCTGGCGCTTCAGGGCGATTTTGCGGAACACCTCGCGACGCTCGCGCGGCTCGATGTTGAGGCGACCGAAGTGCGCAAAGTCGGCGACCTCGCGCAGGTGGACGCGCTGATTATCCCCGGCGGCGAAAGCACCACCATCGGCAAGTTGATGGCGCGCTACGGGCTGGATGAGGCAATCCGCGCACGCGCCGCGCAGGGCATGCCCATCTATGGCACTTGCGCTGGGATGATTCTGCTCGCCAAGCACATCGAGGGGAGCGATCAGCCGCGTCTGGGGCTGATGGATACCACCGTGCGGCGCAACGCCTTCGGCAGGCAGATTGAGAGTTTCGAGGCGGACATCCTGTTCCGCCCGACGCCTGATTGCCCCATACGCGGCGTGTTTATCCGCGCCCCGATTGTGTCGCAAATCGGCGACGGGGTAGACACGCTCAGCGAACTTGAGGGCAAAATCGTCGCCGTGCAACAGGGCAAACTGCTGGCGACGGCGTTCCACCCCGAACTCACCGACGATACCCGCGTCCACCAATATTTCCTGTCGCTCATCTCAGGTACACTTTAGCGCGATGCAACGCAAACCGAACGAGACACGCCTCTATCGGCAGGAGATGAACGAGCGCATCCTCAACAGCGGGTTCAAGCCGTTCCAGCGGTTCTTCGCGCTCGACGCCAGCGCGTACACCGAAGGCGCTATCCCCGTCAAATACAAAGAGCTGATGGGGCTGGTCGGCTCGATGGTGCTTCGCTGCAACGATTGCATCTTCTATCACTTAGACCGCTGCGTGCAGGAAGGCGCGACGCGCGAGGAGCTGCACGAGGCGATGAACATCGCGCTCATCATCGGCGGCTCAATCGTGATTCCGCACCTCAGATACGCCTACGAGATGATGGACGCGCTCTTGGCTGAGCAGGAGGGGCAAGCATGACCAAAGTTCACATGACCATCGCGACCACGAACCGCGAGCAGGTGGGCGTTCCGTGGCTGTGGCGGCTCGGACGCGACTTCGAACTGCAAGTGAACATCCTCAAAGCGAACATCAACGAGGACTTCGGCTGGGCGTTCGTGGCGTTGGAGGGACCTGTAGAGGAGATTCAGCGCGCGACGGCTTGGCTGCACACCACAGGTCTGCATGTGGAGCCTGTGGAGCGTTCCGTGTTCGAGTGATGGACGGCGCAGTATCCCTCAAGTCGCCGCAGCCGCCTGCGGATTTCGTGGCGTTCTGGCAGGCGGCGGTCGCCGAAGCCGAGGCGGTTCCGCTGCGCTACGAGCGCGTGCATTACGAAGACGATGACCAGCCCACCCATGTTGTGTATCGTCTGCGCTGGATGGGCGTCGACCAGCGCGGGCGCGAGGGCTGGTATGCGCTGCCGCGCCTATTGCAGTACCCCTTGCCCGCCGTGCTGTACCTGCCCGGCTACGGCGTCGGAACTGTGCCCATCAACGAACACACGATGTTCGAGGGAATGATTACCTTCTCCATCAATCTGCACGGCTACGCGGTGGAGCCGAATGTGCCCTACAGCCCCGAGCTGGGCTACTTCACGCGCGGCGTCCACTCGCCGCAGACCTACATCTACCGTCGGTTGGTGCAGGAGAGCCTGCTGGCGATGCGCGTGCTGGCGGCGCAGGCGGAAGTGGACGCGCAGCGGCTGACGGCGGCGGGGCTTAGCCAAGGCGGCGGACTGGCAGTGATGTTGGGCGCGTGGTGCAAGCACACCAAATGCGTCGTCGCCGAGCTGCCCGCGCTGAGCTACTGGGAATACTTGCTCAATAGACCTGCATGGCGCTACCCCATCAAGGAGTTCAGCGACTACATCGAGACCACAGGCGTCTCGCGTGAAGCGGTGCTGAGCGTGCTGCAATACTACGACGCCGTCAACCACGCGCCGTATGTGCGCACGCCCGCGCAGCTGAGCTTGGCGTTGAAAGACCCTGGCATTCGCGCGCCCGTGGTGTTCTCGCTCTACGACGCGCTGCCCACGCCCAAGCGGTTGCTGATTTACGAAGACTGGGGGCACGATTGGCATCCTGAGATGCGCCCCCAGTTAGAGGCGTGGGTGCAGGCTCATCTCGGTCGGCTGCGGTAGCGTTCGTAGAGCCGAATGTGCTTGCTGCTCATCTCGATAGGGCGTCCAGCAATCCAGACCTGTATCACCTCGCTGCGGATGTCCAACGGGTCGCCGCTGAGCAGCACTAAGTTCGCATCTTTGCCTGGCTCGATGCTGCCGAGCCGATGGGACAGCCCCAAGATTTGCGCGGGGTAGAGCGTGATGGCTTTGAGTGCTTCCTCGCGGGGCAGCCCGTGCGCGACGGCGGTCGCCAAGTGGTAGGGCAAGTTGCGGGCGTTGCTGGCGTCGTTGCTCGCCACGCAGAACAGCACGCCTTTCTCGTGCAGGCGTCGTGGGAGCAGGAACGGCTCGTCGTACGGGTCAGATTCCGCGCTGGGCATATTGTGTACGCCCTCCAATATCACGGGTACTTGCTTCTCGCGCAGCAGGTCGGCGACGCGATGCGCCTCTGAACCGCCCACAATCACGAGGCGCACCTGCTGTTCCTCCGCCCAGCGTATCGCAGCTTGGATGCCCAACGCGCTGTTGACGCGCACAAACAGCGGCAACTTGCCCTCCAGCACGGGCATCATCGCGTCGAAGCGCGGGTCGCGTTCATGGGCAGGAACGCCCTCCGCGCCCTTCGCTTGATGGGCGCGCAGGTAGCGTCGGGCGTCGTCGAAGAACTCATTAATCGGGCGCATACGGCTCTCCCAGTCGCGGCGTCGCGCCTCCGCGCTCTGGTTCGGCGCGGCGGACGGGGCAGGGAAGTTCATAAACAGACCTATCGGCGTCTTGATGACCATCTCCTCCCAAGTCCAACCGTCCAGATTCATCACGCAGCCCATGCCCGAAAGGAGACCGCCCGTCGGTGTGGCGACCACAGTGGTCGTGCCGTTCACCCGCGTGACGGGAATCAGCTCCGAGTCGGGGTTCAGCGCGATTTCCGCCCGCGAGTTCGGGTTGAACTGTCCTGTCTCGGTGGTATCGATTGTGGCGGCGATGGAGCCAATCTCGGTCAGTCCCAGCGTCGTGCAGGCGTCGATATAGCCCGGATACAGGTGGTTGCCCTTGCCGTCGTAGACGGCTGCGCCGCGCGGAATAGCGATATTTGTGCCGACGGCGGCAATCTTGCCGTCGCGAATAATCACTGTCGCGCCCTCGATTGGCGGCGCGGTGATGGGGTGCGCGGTGACATTCCGTATCGCGTAGACGCCGCGCGTTCGCACAGGTCGCTCCAGCGACGCCTCATAGCGCGGGGCAATCGGCGAGACGCCCGAATCGCGCCCCGCAAGTAGCATCAACAGTCCCAATCCATAAACCAGTCCCTTCAACACGCCGATTCGATTCGGGCAGTCCTTTCAAAATCCTGCTTTGCCTACGGTTGTCAGGTTCCGTCAGCGCGTGAGTAGGCGCGCCGCGCCCAGAAAGCCCATCAGCAGCAGCCCCAGGATGCCTGCCATCACGACCCAACCCAGCATGCGCCCCCAACGCGCGGCGGCGCGACGCTCCAACCCAACCGACTCGTGGCGCGTGCGAGTATCCTTGCCGAACAGAAACACAAAGTAGAAGCGCGTCCACAGGAACGGTATCACGCCGCGCACATCCAGCAGGTGGCGGCGATGGTAGGTGTAAAGCGACTGCTTGAGCTGCGCGTACTGTTCGGGCGAGAGCGACTCCAGCAGGTCGGGGGGCAGGGCGCGCAGGATGTGTAGGATGTAAACATCCTGCGGATGCTCGGCAGGTTGCTCGCCTTCGAACGCCTCTTGGATAATCCACAGCGGCGGTTTCTCGTCAGGTTGACGCGCGGGCGACGCCATACCGCCAATTATCGGCAGGGCGCGCGAGGGTCTTAACCGTCCAGCGTTTTCACGGCGTGTCCGCCGAAAGCGTGGCGCAGCTGCGCCAAGAAGCGATACTGAAAGCCCTGCTCGTCTTGGCTGCGGAACCGTTCGTGTAGGGCGAGGGTGATGAGCGGGGCGGGGCAACCCAGATCGATGGCTTCGTGCGCCGTCCAGCGTCCCTCGCCCGAATCGGCGACATAGGGCGCGACCTCGCGCAGTTCGGCGTCAGTTTGCAGGAAGCCTGCAATCAGGTCGAGGAGCCAGCTGCGTACCACTGTGCCGTGCCGCCACGCCTCTGCCACCGCCGCGATATCTATGTTGAACTCCGATTTACGGCGTAGCAGTTCGAACCCTTCCGCGTAGGCTTGCATAAGGGCATACTCGATGCCGTTGTGTATCATTTTGGCGTAGTGTCCTGCGCCGACAGGCCCCACATGCACCCAGCCTGTATCGGGTGTGGGGGCGAGGTCGCGCAGGAGGGGTTGCAGGTGCGCAATCACATCGGGTTCGCCGCCTGCCATCAGTCCGTAGCCGTTCTCCAGCCCCCACACGCCGCCCGACACGCCCACATCGGCGAAGCGCACGCCGTACTCTTGCAATCGCTGCGCATAGCGGATGGAGTCTTTATAGAAGCTGTTCGCGCCGTTGACTACGATATCGCCCGCTTGAAGCAGCGGCGCGAACTGGAAGATAGCGTTCTCGGTCGGCTCGCCAGCAGGATACATAAACCACACCACTCGCGGCGGCGCGAGGGCGTCGGCGACGGCTTCAGGCGTGTAAGCAGGCGCGACGCCGTAGGGCACATATTCGTCCACTGTGGCGCGCGTGCGCGAATAGCCGACCACGCGATGCCCGCGCTCCACCAAGCGGCGCGCCATGTTGCCGCCCATACGCCCCAAACCCACGATTGCCAGTTCCATCACGCCAAGTATACCCGTCAGCGTCGCTGCTGGGCGATGAAGTGCGCGTACCATCGCCCGCTGGACTTCATGGTGCGCTGCTGCGTCTCGAAATCCACATAGAGCAGCCCGAACCGCTTGCTGTAGCCGAACGCCCACTCGAAGTTGTCCATCAGCGACCAGTAGAAGTAGCCTTTGAGCGGCACGCCGTCTTGGAGAGCGCGGTGCGCTTGCTCCAAGTGCGCCTTGAGGTACTCCACGCGCAGGGGGTCGTCGACCTCGCCTTGCGCGTTCGGTTCGTCGCGGAACGCCGCGCCGTTTTCCGTGATGTAGAGCGGAATCGCGCCGTACTCATCATGTACCCAGCGGAGTATCTCATATAAGCCTTCGGGGTAGACCTCCCAGCCCATCTCGGTGTGGAGTTTGCCCTCCTGATAGACGGAACGCGAGCCGATGGGGTCGGAGGCGTCGTAGGCGACCACGCTGCGCGTGTAGTAGTTCACGCCGATAAAGTCGATGGGCGTCTGGATAATCTGCATATCGTCGGGGGCGGCTTTGGGCGCGAACTCGCCGATGAAGTTGATGACGGTTTCGGGGTACTCGCCGCGAAAGATGGGGTCTAAAAAGTATCGGTTGATGAACCCGTGCCAGAGCGCAGCGACGAGCTGGTCTTGGGGGCTGTCGCTTGCAGGTTGCTGCGGTCCGAGGTTGGGCACGATGCCGATTTTTGCGTTGGGGGGAGCCTCAGCGCGGAACGCCTGCACCGCTTTGGCGTGTCCGAGCAGCAGGTGGTGTCCTGCTTTGGCGGCGGCGCCGATGTCGCGCATGCCAGGCGCGTGCTGACCCCAGAGGTAGCCGAGCGCCATCACCACCCACGGCTCGTTGATGGTCGCCCACAGCGGCGCGCGGTCGCCCAGTTCACGGAACATCAGGCAGGCGTAGTCGGCGAACCACTTGGCGCAATCGCGGTTCGCCCAGCCGCCATGGTCTTGCAGCTCGGCAGGCAAGTCCCAGTGATAGAGCGTAATCATCGGCGTGATGCCAGCGTGCAGCAGTGCGTCCACCAGTCGTTTGTAAAAGTCCAACCCTTTCTGATTGACGGCGCCGCGTCCGCAGGGCAGCACGCGCCCCCACGCAGTTGAGAAGCGATAGGCGTTCAAGCCCAGCCGACGCATCCACTCGATATCCTCGTGCCAGCGTCGGTAGTGGTCGCACGCCACATCGCCGTTATCGCCGTTCAGGATGGTTCCGGGCGTATGGCTGAACCGATGCCAAATCGATGCGCCTGCGCCATCCGCGAGCGGCGAGCCTTCAATCTGATACGCCGCCGTCGCCGCGCCCCACAAAAAGTCCGATGGAAACTGCATAGTACCTACGAATTCGCTCCCCGCGCCAATTCTCCTGCCAGTAGCACGGACATTCCTGTCCGTGCGCAAAGAGTTATGCAGGGTAAACCTTGCGACGCCACGAATGGCGTCGCACCTTGTGGGGCTTGGACACGACTGTCCAAGCCACTGTGGCACGGACATTCCTGTCCGTGCGCACTTGGACAAGACTGTCCAAGCCACTTGACACACTGTCAAAGTGCTGTTTGACAGTGTGTCAATCTCCAAGTAAGAGCGCGAGCAACGCCTTTTGCGTGTGTAAACGATTCTCCGCCTGATCCCAGACGGCGGACTGCGCGCCGTCTAACACGGCGTCTGTAATCTCTTCGCCGCGGCGGGCGGGTAGACAGTGTAAAACAATCGCGTCGGGCTTGGCAAGACGGAGCAAGTCCTCGTTGACCTGAAACGCCTGAAACTGTCGCATGCGCGCCTCGCGTTCTGTCTCATAGCCCATCGAGACCCAGACATCGGTGTAAACCGCGTCGGCGTCGGCGACGGCTTCGCGGGGATTGTGTGTCAGCTGCACCTGTCCACCCGATTGACTGCCCAGTTGGCGCGCTTGCTCGATTACGGAGGCGTTCGGCGCGTATCCATCGGGCGTTGCAATGTGGACTTCGTGTCCCAACAGCGCAGCGAGCATGGTGAAGCTATGGCAAACATTATTGCCATCGCCCACCCACGCGAGTTTGAGCGGCGCGTCGCCTTTGCGTTCCTGAATGGTCATCAAATCCGCCAACGCCTGACAGGGATGCTCGCGTTCGCTGAGCGCGTTAATCACGGGGACCTCCGAGAAGCGAGTCAGCTCTTCCAGCGTGCTGTGCAGGAACACGCGAGCAATCACGCCGCGCACCCAGCGCGAGAGGTTCCGTGCGATATCCATGACTGCCTCGCGCTTGCCCATCTGGATGTCGTTCTGTGTCAGGTAGACGCCGTGTGCGCCCATCTGATACAGCCCCACCTCCAGCGTGACTCGCGTGCGCAGCGACGGCTTCTCGAAAATCAGCGCGAGGGCAGTGGGGGACGCAAATCGGAACAGTTCCTGACCGCTGTGCGTGGCGCGTTTCATCGCGTGCGCGAGCGATAGCGCCACACGCGCCGTCTCTAAGTTCAAATCTGCTATCGACAGGTAGTGTCGCGGCGGGTTCGAACCGCGCCACTGCTCAAGGGCTTGCTCATAAGTTGTCATGACAGACTCCTCAGATGGTGTAAATGCGTTCTCGCCTCGCCTGAACCGACGGCTGCGTCGTTCCAAGCGAAGCGAGAACTCTTAACTAAGCCACTTAGATTGTACCTTCTTTCGCCTGCGCACACCCTGTCTTGCCGAGCGCAGCGAGGCATCTCACTGAGAGGAGTCGCCCCATTTGCCCCGAACTATTGCGCTATGCCTCGCTGGTGTTGGATGGCTCTGCTTGCGCTTGTGTTGTATGGGGTTTTGGCGTGTCCGCAGGGAGAGACGCATCGGCTGCCGATGCGCGACGGCGTGCGCTTGGCGACCGATGTGTACCTGCCTGAGGGCAAGCCGCCGTTCCCCGTACTCCTGATACGCACGCCCTACGATAAGAACGCGCTGAAGCCTATCGGCGAGGACGGCGCGCGGCGGGGCTACGCCGTCGTTGTCCAAGACACGCGCGGGCGGTTCGCCTCCGAGGGCGCGAACCTGCCTTTTGAGGGCGACGGCTGGTGGGAGAACCGCGCGGACGGCGTGGACACGCTCCGCTGGATTGCCAAGCAGTCGTGGTGCAACGGCAAGGTGGGCACTTGGGGCGGCTCCGCGCTCGGCATCAATCAGCTGATGTTGGCGGGGGCGGGCGCACAGCCGCTGACTTGCCAACACATCACGGTCGCCGAGCCAAACTTGCACCAGGCGTTGTTCCCAGGCGGCGTGTTCAAGAAATCGCTGGTGGAGGATTGGCTGCGCGCCACGCAGCATGCGCCCGACGCGCTGTCGCACTGGACGCGCCACGCCTCGTACGACCGATTCTGGCAAGCGCGAGATGTGAGCCGTCGATTCCACCGAGTGAACGCGCCAGCCGTGCATATCGGGGGGTACTACGACATCTTCGCGCAGGGCACAATTGACGCTTTTATCGGCTACCAGACGCGCGGGGGCAGAGGCGCACGCGGACAGCAGAAACTGCTGATGGGACCGTGGGCGCACGGCGTGCTGCAGACGCGCGTGGGCGAGCTGCAGTTCCCCAACGCCGACCAGCCGCCATGCACCTTCCACGACCCGTGGCGCTGGTTCGAGCGGTATCTCAAAGGCGTCGCGAACGGTGTAGACACGGAGCCGACGGTGGTGTATTATGTGATGGGCGCAGTGGGCGAGCCGAACGCGCCCGGCAACGAATGGCGCACGGCAAACCAGTGGCCTCCACTGCCCACGCGCCCGACGCCGCTCTACCTGCACGGCGACCGTACGCTGCGCTTCACGAAACCCACGAGCGGCGTCCCCCTGCGCTACACCTACGACCCGAACAACCCCGCGCCCACGCGCGGCGGACGCGAACTGAGCATCCCCGCAGGACCGCGCGACCAGCGACCGATTGAGTCGCGTTCCGATGTGCTGGTGTTCACCAGCGAGCCGTTGCAACAGCCGCTGGAGATTATCGGACGGGTGAAAGCCGTGCTGTATGTCGCCAGCGACGCGCCCGACACGGACCTCATCGTGCGCTTGTGCGATGTGTACCCCGACGGGCGTTCCTACAACATCGCGGAAGGCGCACTGCGCTTGCGCTACCGCGAATCGCTCCAACGCGAGCGTCTCCTGCAACCTGGCAAGGTCTATCGCGTGGAGGTGGACTTGTGGACGACGGCGATGGTGTTCAACACAGGGCATCGCCTGCGCGTGCATGTGACCTCCAGCAGCTATCCTGCCTACGATCCGAATCCCAACACAGGCGAGCCGCTGCGCGCCCACACGCGCGTGCAAACGGCGACGAACACGCTCTACTGCGACGCGCAGCGGGCAAGCTATGTGCTGCTGCCCATCACGAACGCGGCGCGGTCATCGGAAGCCTTGCACCAACGCCTGCGCCAGCACGCCCCAGCCGTTCGCCAAAGTGAACACCAGCAACTTGGCAGGCATCGACACCACCACAGGCGGCAACATCATCATCCCCATCGAGAGCAAGATGCTCGCCACCACCAAGTCGATAATTAAAAACGGGACATAGATGTAAAACCCGATGAGGAAAGCCGTTTTGAGTTCGCTGAGCATGAAAGCGGGGATGAGCGTGGTGAGGGGTAGCTCGTCGGCGGTGCGCGGCGGGGGCTGCTTGCTTAGCCGAATGAAGAGATTCAGGTCTTCCGTGTAGGTTTGGCGTAGCATGAAAGCGCGGATAGGCTTCTCGGCGCGCTCGAACGCCTGCATCATCGTGATTTCCTGCTGCATATAGGGCTGGAGGGCGGTTCGGTTCATCTCGTCTAAGGTGGGCGCCATCACATAGAAGGTCAAAAACAGGCTCAAGCCGATGATGACGGGCGTTGGCGGGATGTTGGGCGCGCCGAGCGCACTCTTGAGGAACGATAGCACAATCACGATGCGCGTGAAGGCGGTCATCATCAGCAGGATCGACGGCGCGACGGAGAGCAGGGTCAGCAGCGCGAGGATTTGGAGCGAGGTGGAGACCTCTTGGGGGTTGCGCGCCGCGCCCACTTCCACACTCACGCGCGGGATGGGTACGGTCTCTTGGGCAAGCGCGAGGCAGGGCAGGAGCATCAGCGCCAGTAGCGTCAGTCGCGTTGTCATGGTTCGCCTCCGATTAGGCTTTGCAGGCGTGCGCGGGTCTGCTGCAGGCGGGTCTGCACCTGCGCCGCCGCTTCGGCTTGGAGGTCGGTTGGCGGCGTGGTCGGCTGCGCACGGCGCAACGCCTGCTCGAATGCGCTGGGCGACGCTTGCAACGGTTCGGGTTTGGGCAGGGTATCGGTCAGGTCAGCGATGAGTTGCATGCCCTGTGCGCTCGCGCCAATCAGTAATAGTCGGTCGCGCGCTTTGACCAGCATCAGGCTGCCGCCGAGCGCGCTGCGCGTCTCGATAATCTTGATTTGTCCGTCGAGGGGCGAGCCGTCGCCTGTTCTGCCAGCCCAGCGGAGCAGTTTGGGCAGCCCCCATCGCAATCCCGCTGCGACGATGAGGAGCGCGACGCCCAGCTGCGCCCATCCCAGCGAGGGCGTCTCGGGCGTACCGATGCGCTGAGTCGGCGCGCCCGTCCGCGTGCCGTATGCGCCCGGCTCCAGCGGCGCAGTCGCCTCTTGCTGGCTCCACGCCGTCAGAATTACCAGCGTTAAGGCAAGCGTGATGCCTGCGCGTCGCATCCAGCCGTAGGTTGCGCTCAGCGTTTCCTGTTGTGTTCGCATCGCCGTCTCCGTAAAGAGGGCGCTATGCGCCCAACCGCTGCACGCGCTCGGTGGGCGAGAGGATTTCCGTGATACGCACGGCGAAGTTATCTTCCACCACAACCACCTCGCCGCGTGCGATGAGCCTGCCGTTCACCAGCACCTCCACTGGCTCGCCTGCCGCCTTTTGCAACTCCACGATGGAGCCCGTGCCGACCTCCAGCAGTTCGCGCACCAGCATCGTCACGCGCCCCAGCTCCACCGAGATTTCCAAAGGGATGTCCAGCAGCAGGTCGATGTTGCGTTCGGGCGCGTCGTCGGCGTCGGCGAAGGGGTTGAACCCGACGGGCGCAGCGGGCGTCGACGTGGAGAGCGCAGATTCTACCTCCATCGTCAGCGAGGCGAGCGGGTCGGCTTCCACAGGTTTCATCCCCAGCAGCGCGCGCGCCAAGTTCTCAGTGAGCAGCCATGTGAGATTGAACGGCGCACGGTCGGGGATTTGCACCGTGAAGCGCGTGGCGACCACCTCGTCCACCGTGAGAAAGTTCGGCGGAAAGGTCACAGGCTCGAGGCGCGCTGTAATCTGCTCTGGGGTGAAGGTCTTGCCGCTGATGTTGCCGAACGCGACGGCTAAGCCTTGCATCAGGTGTCTGCCGAACTCCTGCACGGCGGCGAGCGCGGCGTCGTCGAGGCTTTCGGGCGCGCTGCCCAGTGTGGCTTCCAGCAGTGCTTTTTGGGTTTCCAACCGCTCGCTGGGTTGCTCGCCCACGATGAACAGGCACGGCGCGTCGCTCTGCTCGGCGAACTGTGCTTGGATGTGTAGTACAGGGTCTGCCGTCAGCCCTGTTAGCTCGCCGATTGGGACTGCGCTGCTGGTGGGGGTCGGGATTTCCACCAGCGTATTGCTCTGCTCCGACAGGTGTAGCGCGACGCTTTGCCACACCTGCGGCTGTTTCGACACGAACTGCGTCAGAAGTTCCACCGAGACTTCGCTCACGAGTTAGTCCTCCGTAATCACATCTGTAATAGCGACGACGAGTTTCCGATTGCGCACGGCGGGTTTGCCCCGAAACTTCACACGGTTCTCCACTAAGACATCGATTTTGCCGTTGTAGGGCGTGTTGAGCAAGATAGTGTCGCCGACTTTGAGTTGGAGCAGCTCGCTTAGGCGCATCTGCGTTTTGCCCAATCGGGCGTGGCAAGTGAGCGCGGTGCGGTGGAGGTGCTGGGTGAGGGCGCGTCGCAGGATGGGCGTGGTGCGCTTGCCTGCGCTGGAGACCCAGTTCTGCGAGCTGAGTCGCGGGGTGATGGGTTTGATGACCATGTGGGGCACGCACATGCTCATCGCGTCGCGCCGCTCGCCGATACGCGCCTCCATCAGCACGGTAATCACGATGTCGCTCGGCGGGGCAATCTGCACGAACTGCGCGCTGGTCTCCAGAGTTTCAATCTTTGGGTCTACTTGCAGGATGCTCTCCCATGCGCTGCGGTACGCCATCAGCATCCGTTCGCCCAGCGCCAGCACCAACGGCTTCTCGATTTCGGTGAACGCGGCGCGCTCAATCGGTTTGCCCACGCCGCCCAACAGCCGATCCAGCATCGTGAAGACCAGCGCGTATTCCATCTCCAGCACTGCCTCGCCCGAAAGCGGCGGCGCACTGAACACGATGAACGCCGACTGCTTCAGCGAGCGCAGGTAGTCTTCGTAGGGAATCTGCTCCAGCGAGATGAGCTCGATGTGGATGGGCACGCGCAGGTAGGTGGCGAGGTTGGTGGAGCAGAGCCGTGCGAAGGTCTCGAACACCATCTGCAAGGTGCGCAGCTGGTCGCGCGAGAACTTGTCAGGTCGGCGGAAGTCGTACACTTCGTAGGCGATGGTCTTTTTGGCGGCGCGTCCACCCCCGACAGGCATGGCGACAGGCGCGCCCAAGTCGCCGCCCGCGCTCTCCTCCGCCGTGAGCGACGCCAGCAACGCCTCAATCTCCGCCTGTGAGAGGATTTCGCTCATCCGATTCGCCTCCCGCGCAGTATCACAGGCGAATTATCGGCGTGCGCGGTACAAAACTTGAGTTCAAATGCGTCTTTACATTCCGTGAGCAATCTCCCAACGCCGGCGCGTGGGTCAGAGCGCATAAACCCCACCGAAGATTTCTCAAGCGCTCTCAGCTTGATATTGCCTGGCGCGCCTCGCGGCAGGAACTTCACGCGCCGATGAGAATCTAAGCGTTTATGCGAGCGTTTCTACTGGGCACTGTGCTGGTCGGGATGGTTGCGCTGAGCGCGGCGCAGCCGACTCAAACGACTGACGCGCCGACCTCTGAACCTACCGCGAAACCCCGCCAAATCACGCTCGCCTCCACGCAGGAGGGCGAACGCTGGTGGTGGATGGAAGACGCCAAAAGCAACCCGCTCAGCGCCCCACGAAAGACTAACGACGCCAGCTGGAGTATCGAGGTCCCTGCCAACGCCCAGACACTGTGGGTGTACGAGTCCCAAACGGGCAACCTCGCACGGCTCAAAACCGCCGAACTGAAGGAGAAGAACGAACTGACGCGCGAGGCGTGGACGCATGTCGCTCGCGTTCAAGTGAACTTGAGAGCGCAGGCGAAGCCCGTCGCCAGCGCGATAGTAACGCTCAAAGACTCGACGGGCGCGGAACACAAGCGCGTGCTGGAGCCGTCAGCCGAGGGGATTGTGGTGTTCGAGCGCGTGCCGCTGGGCAAGGTGGAAATCGTCGCGCAGTACGGCGACGACGGTAAGGCGACGCAGGAGACAACGCTGAAGGCAGAGCGGGAGCTGCGCGTGCCTGTAATTGAGTTGTCGCTCAGTGGAACGGTGGCGACGCTGGAGCCGAAAGCGGATACCAACGCCGTCGCCAAGCCCTCTGAAGAGACGCCTGCTGGCAGTCGCATCGGCGCAATCGTGATGTTTGCGATTGCGCTGGCGCTGGCGATTGGCGTGATAGTGTTTCTTGTGCGCTTAGCAGTGCAGAAGCCGCAACAGGTCGGCGCGGCGATGGGCAAACTGGGTGTGGAGCTGCCCCAAGCGGCGTCGGGCGTCGGAAGCGCAACTGCCACACTTGAACCCCAACAGCCCGACCTGCCGCCGCTGGACACCGCCGGCGTGCCCCCCACAGCGACCGCCGCGCCTACTATGATTGTCTCAGTGGGACCCGCCACTCGACTCGTCGCCACTCAAGGACCCTACGCAGGGCAGACCTTCGCCATCGACGCCGAGCTGATGACCATCGGGCGCGAGGCGGTTCACCCCATCGCGCTGGTGAACGATATGGGCGTCAGTCGCACTCACGCGCAGATAGTCAAGCAGGGCGAAGAGACGCTCATCGAGGATTTGGGCAGCACGAACGGAACCTATGTGAACGGCGCACGCATCAGCGCGCCCACGCCCATCAAGCCCGGCGACATGTTGCAGCTCGGCGCAAGCCTGTTCCGTGTGGAATGAGCGATGGTGCAGAAGCTGTTTTATCTGATGGTGTTCGGCGCGATTGGGGGCGTGCTGGCGTGGGCGGTGAACGAGCCGTTCATGTCGGACGACCTCACGCGCACGGTGGACTGGGGCGCGCTGGCGCGGTTCGGCGCGGCGTCGGGGCTGTGTATCGGCGCGATGATTGGCTTGGCGACAGGGCTGTCGCTGGGCACGGGAAGACATATCCAGCGCGGCGTGCTGTTGGGCGCGCTTATCGGCGTTTTCGGCGGCTGGATAGGCGTGACGATTGGGCAAGTGATTTTCAGCCTGTTCAAGCCTGAGGAGTCGGTTATCGGGATGGTGTTCGGGCGGATTCTGGGCTGGAGCGCGTTCGGGGGCTTGATTGGTCTGTCGGAGGGGGTGATTGCGCGTTCGCCCAAACGGATACGGAACGGACTGCTGGGCGGCGCGCTGGGCGGCGCGTTGGGCGGCGCAGTGTTCGATTTCTTGGCGTTTACAGTGGGTGTGACCTTCGGGTTCGCGTTGCGTGCGGAGGGCGAGGCGGGCGCGCCCTCGCGTGCGGTCGCACTCACGCTCATCGGCGCGGGCGTCGGGCTGTTTATAGGGTTGCTGGAGCTGGCAACGCGCTCGGCGTGGGTGCGCGTCATCTACGGGCGCAACGAGGGCAAGGACTACCCAATCGACCGCGACGGGGCATATATCGGGCGTGATGAACTCGCGGATGTGCCCCTGCGCGGCGACCCAAATGTCGCGCCGCGCCACGCCGAGATACGCACGAGCGGCGGCTATGTGCTGGTCGCGCATGCGCCGACGCTCGTGAACGGTCAGCCTGCAACTGCCCCAACGCCCCTGAATGACGGCGACACATTGCAGGTGGGCGGGTTCCAACTGCTGTTCCAGTTGCGCACGGGTCAGGCGGCGCGTGCGCCGCGCGACGCCGTGCGGTCGCCCCTGCCGCCGCCGATGCCCACACCGCTCGGCGTGTGCCCCTACTGCGGGCAACGGCAAGACCCCGCCACAGGCGCATGCGCCTGCACGCCCGTCGCTACGCCTGCCTACACCCCCACAGCCACAGCAACCGCCGTGACGCAAGCCCTCGCGCTGGTCGGACTCGACGGCGCGTTCGCAGGACAGCGTATCCCAATCACGCCCGCAGGTCTCACTGTCGGACGCGAAGCCGATAATATGCTGATTGTGCCAGACCCGTCAGTGAGCCGTCGCCATGCGCGCCTCGCCCTCGAAAACGGCGCGCTCGTGGTGTACGACCTCAACAGCACCAACGGCGTGTTCGTGAACGAGCAACGCGTGAGCCAACGGATTCTCCAGTCAGGCGATGTGGTGCGGTTCGGAAGCGTGCGGTTCCGCGTGGAGTAGCACATTTATTAAAATCCCCTTAACTATCCAGTCGGTATACTTTGCGCACTCGCGTGCAAGCGAGGGAGGGAATGCGATGAAGCGAGCGATGATTCTACTGGGAGTTCTGACAGGGCTGCTGACAGCAGCGATGGCGTATGGAACGGAGAAGCGACTGCCCGTGCCTGCTCCGGGCGTCGCTGAGGCGGTGATTGCCACTGTAAACGACCTGCCGAGCGGACCGAAAGCCGACGGGCGCGCGGGCGACTATGTGCTGCGCAATCATCGCGCGACCTTCGTGATAGCAGGGATTCGTCCAACGCACGGCTACGGACGCTTCGGCGGTAGGCTCGTCGACGCCGTGTTGAACGAGGACGGACGCCGAAGCGACTTTTTAGGCGAGTGGTTCTACGGAATCGCCGATGCGCGCGGGCTGTTGGCGACGCGCACTATGCGCCCTGAGCGTATCGATATCGTCTCGGCGGGCGGCGCGGGCAAACCTGCTGTGGTGCGCGTGCAGATGGTCGACGAACGCCTGCCCCTGATTGACCAGATTACTCGCATACCCACTCAGCCGATGGGCGCGCGCGTGACGATTACCTACACGCTCGAACCCGATAGCCCCACGCTGCTGATGGAGGCGACCCTACAAAACCCAAGCGACCGAGCGCAAGCCTACACACTAATGATTGGCTGGATTCAAGACGACGGCATGCAGATGTATATGCCGCCGTTTGGGCACGCGAAGGCGGCGCAGGGCGCGTCGGCGGGCGCGGGCATGATGGCGTTAGTGAATACCTTGCGCGGCGCGATTCCCTACGCGGCGGCGGTAAATCATCAGCTCAGCTACGGGTTCTACCCCATCGCCGAGCAGTTGCCGATGGTGCAGAAGGCGCAAGATATCTATATTTTGTATCTATTGAATAATGCTTCTACGGAGCCGCGCGGGAGCGTAAGCGTGCGTTGGGCGCTCACGGTTGGGAGAGGCGAAACGGAGACCGTTCGCGCCGAGCGCAACCGCCTGTTGGGGTTGAACCCTGAGACGACGCTCGCTGCGGGCGTGGTGCGCAACGCCGACGGCGCGCCTCTCGCCGACGCCCGCGTCTACCTGTTCCAGACCAACGGCGAGCGCGAGCAGTTCGTCACGGTCGTGCGCACGGATGCGTCGGGGCGGTTCCAAGCGCAGCTCGCGCAGGGCGAGTATCGCGCGATGGCGTTTGCCGACCACCACACGCCTCAGGAGTTCCGCTTCAGCGCGCCTGTGAGCGCGATGCCGACGGTCAGCCTGCCCGCGCCTGCGCAACTGCGCCTGCGCGCCACAGATGATAACAACAAACCGATGCCCGCCGCCGTCGTGTTCGAGCGGCTCGACGCGCCCCGCGCGAACGCTGAACGCCTGCTCTATGGCGAGGAGGGCAACTTCGGACGCTGGAACCGTGTCCACTACAGCCTCACTGGCGACGAGACGCTACTCGTGGAACCCGGACGCTACCGCATTACGGTAACGCGCGGCTTCGAGTATGAGATTGCGCAGCGCGAGTTCGACCTGCAATCGGGCGCAATCGCCGAGTTCAACGCCCAACTTGCCCACACCGCGCCCCTGAACGGCTATCTGTCGGGCGATTTCCACCTGCACACCCTCACCTCGCCCGATTCGTTCGACTTCTTCGAGGATAAAATCGCCTCCTATGTGGCGATGGATGTGCATATCATGGTGAACACCGACCACGACTACCATGTAGACCTTGAGCCGACCGTGCGCGCGATGGGGCAACGCAACCGCTTGGCGACGATTGTCGGCAACGAGATTACACCGATGAGCGCGATTGGGCACTTCAACGCCTTTCCGCAGCGCTACGACCCCAACGCTTGGAACAACGGCGCTATCGAGTGGTACGACCTCAAGGCAGGCGAAATCTTTGCACGGGCGCGTCGGAACTACGCTCGCGACTCAATCGTGATGATTAACCACCCGCGCGCGCCCACGATGGGCTACTTCGCCTATATCGGCTTAGACCCCAAAACGGGCGTCATTCAACGCTCCGACGAGCTCAGCGAGGACTTCGACGCCATCGAGGTGATGAACGGCATGAATGTCGCCGCCGCCGAGACCGTGATGCAGGACTGGTTCTACTTCCTGAATCGGGGGAAGCGCGTGCTGGGCATCGGCACAACCGATAGCCACCATGTGTTCCGTCTGCAGCCGGGCTTGCCGCGCACCTATGTCTACTACGGGCATCGCAATCCTGCGCGTGTCACGCCCGACAACTTGGTTGCGCGGTTGCGCAGGGGCGATGTGGTGGTGTCCAGCGGTGCTGTGCTGACGCTGACGGCGGCGGATGCTCGCAACCCACGCCGCGCCGTGCGCATCGGCGACACGCTCAAACTGCAGAGCGACGCGATTGTGCTGAATGTTGAGGCGCGTGCGGCGTCTTGGGTGCGTATGCAATCGCTGCAGGTGATTGTGAACGGCGAGGTCGCGCTGGAGCAGCCGTTGAACCAGCCTGACGGCAAGCCGCTGAACTACAAAGCGACGCTGAGCGTGCCTGTTTCGGGCGAGAAGGGCTGGCTGATTGTGCGACTTGTGGGCGACAGGTTCACCGCGCTGCTGCCCGACGCGCCGATGGCGTTCACCAACCCCATCTACTGGACGCGCTAATCACAAACGCCCCGCCCATCGTCGGGCGGGGCGCAGCTTTAGACAGCGTCGCTTAGAACAGTCCAATCAGTACAATCTCAGTGCTTTGCGCGTCGGCGCAGCAGCAGCCCCGCCAACCCCGCGCTCAGCGCCAGCATGCTCGCAGGCTCTGGCACCCAATCCTGCTCCACGAACTGCAGCGAGGCGACTGATGTGCCAGGAGCGCGAGCGCCGTCGATATGCACGATGAAGGTCTCAATCACCTGCACATTCGCAGAGGGCCGAGCTAGCGGAACATAAAAACTCGATGCGATGGCTCTATCTGAACCGCCCGAGTAGCCTGATCCGCTGAACATCCCGCCGCCGTTGTAGAGGATCTGGCTTGTGTTCAGGTCAACCACCTTCTTGCTCCAGATGATTTGCCCCATTTCGTACACAAAGCCGTTAATCACGAAGTTAAATCCGAGCAGGGGCGTGCTGCCAGTGATGGTGTAAGCCGCTGTGTAAGTGCCGCCCGTGAAGGAAGTGCCGTTGCCAGTGAGAATCGGGTTCGGATTGCCGCTTGCGGTTAGGAAGGTTACTTGCGGCAGTTGGCTCACAAACACCGTAGCAGGCGAGTTCAAGGGTCCGACATTGTTGATTTGGAATGGCACACTCACTTGCACAGCGGGTTGACTGGGGCGGAACAAAGTGCCCTGACTGGTGGACACACTTACCGTCCAGCCACTCGCGAATGCCGCTGAGACCGCTGTAAGGGACAGCGTAATACCGAGTATCTTTAGCCCTTTCATCCTGTTGTACCTCCAAGTTAGGATTATTTGAACGCCCTCGACGCGCCATGCCATGGCGCGCTCGGTAGGATTCGGCGTCCACCTTAAAAGACTCAAAAAACCCCGAAAAACGGACAGGTTTTGTCAGGATTTCGAGCCGATTCGCAGCAGTTGGGGGTGTAGGGTACAATCTGTGTATGCCTGTTCACGCGCGCGAGCATGTCTATCAGATGTCGCCCTATCGCCCCGGCAAGACGCCTGAGCAGCTGATGACAGAGCTGGGGTTAAGCGAGTTGATTAAGCTCTCGGCGAACGAGAACCCGCTGGGCGCGTCGCCGCGCGCGCTTCAGGCAATCGTGCAGCACCTCAACATCATCCACCGCTACCCCGACGGCAACTGCACGGCGTTGCGCGATGCGCTCAGCGAGTTTCACGCGCTGCCGCCCGACCACTTCGCCTTCGGCAACGGCTCCGACGAGCTCATCCATCTGTTCGGGATCGCTTACTTAGAGCCGAGCGACGAGTTGATAATGGCGCACCCATCGTTTGTGCGCTACGAGGCGTCGGCGCAGCTCAACCAATCGACGCTCAAGAAGATTCCACTCACACCCGACTTCCGCCACGACCTCCCAGCGATGGCGAACGCCATCACCGAGCGCACGAAACTGGTCTACATCGCCAACCCCAACAATCCGACTGGCACAATCGTCTTTCGGAGCGAGCTGGAGCGTTTTCTGGAGCGTGCGCCCGACCATGTGTTGGTGATTTTAGACGAAGCGTATTATGAGTATGTTGACCACGCCGACTATCCGAGCGGGTTGGACTATGTGCGTTCGGGGCGGAATGTGGCGGTGTTGCGCACTTTCTCGAAGGCGTATGGCTTGGCAGGGTTGCGGGTGGGCTACGCCGTCGCGCGCCCTGAAGTGTTAGACCCGATAGAGCGCGTGCGCGAGCCTTTTAATGTGAACACGCTGGCGCAGGTTGCCGCCGCCGCCGCGCTGGACGACACGGAACATCTGGAGCGCACGCGGGCGTTCAACCGTGCAGGGTTGGAATATCTGCAATCGGCGTGTGAGCGACTGGGGCTGCGCACGATACCCTCGCACGCGAACTTTCTCCTGATAGAGGTAGGCTGCCAGTGTGCGCGTCTACAGCAGCGGTTGCTGCAGCGGGGCGTGCTGGTGCGCACAGGCGAGGCGTTCGGCATGCCGACCTATCTGCGCGTGAACACAGGCTCGCCTGAGCAGAACGAACAGTTTATCGAGGCGTTGCAAGATGCGCTCCGTGAATGAGCCTGCGCGTGATGCCAGTAGCAGGGCTTCCAAGCTGCTGGTGATGGGGCTATTCGTCGCGCCAGTGGTCTTGACCGTGTTGGTGTTGGCGTCGCCGTGGTTTCGCAGCGTGCGCGCGGCGCAAATCCAGCGCAACGAGCAGTTGCTGCAGGCGGTGGAATCGGGCGAGATTGAGCAGGTGCGGCGCGTGCTGACAGGCGGCGCAGTGGTGAACGCCCGCACACGCTCAGGGCTAACCGCGCTAAGCATCGCCGTAATCCGCGGCTACGACGACATCGCCTTGCTGCTGATTGCGAAAGGCGCAAGTTTGGACGCGCGCGATAAGTCGGGCGACCGCGAGAACCGCACCCCAGGCAACTCGCCAGTGCATTACGCGGCAATCTACGGCAGGACGCGCGTGCTGCAGGCGATGCTCGACAAGGGCGTCTCACCCAACTTGCGCGACCGCAACGGACGCACCTTGCTCATGATGGCAGCTGAGAACGGGCATGTGGACACGGTTCGGATGTTACTACAACGCGGGGCTAACCCAAGCGCTCAGAGCGCACTGGGCGACACAGCGCTGGACGCCGCCAAGCGCAGCGGCGACCCTGAAATCCTGCGCTTAATCCAGAAGCACCTGAAAGCTACGAAGGCTCCTGACCACTGATAAGCGCGTTCAGTTTCTGCTCAAACGCATCCAGACTGCCGCTGCGGAGCGCTTCCTGCTGAAGCGAGAGCAGCAGGTCGTATTGACGAACCTTCTGAATGCGTTCGATAAGGGATGCGGGCACTCCGCCGTAAAGAGTCTGCAGCGAGGTTAGTATAACGGTCTGTAGCGTGGCTATGCGTCCCTCGTTGAAGCCTTCAGCGCGTCCTTCGGCGCGTCCCTCGTTGAAGCCTTCAGCGCGTCCTTCAGCGCGTCCTTCCTCATAGCCTTCGACATACTGCTTGCGTAGCTCGCGCTCCATAAACGAGGGCATCACTCGGATGCCATGTTCGCGCTTGATCTGCTCCAGCATCTGCTGGAATTCCTGTTCCATCTGTTCTGAGAGTTGCATAATCCACTCCAGTAGTCCCAAAATCTCGCTGACCTGCTGATCATTATACCCGCGCTCTATAGCGAGTCTGGCAAGCTCTAAGCGCGCTTGCAGGCGCAGGGACTGCTTCCGTCGCGTCAGGATGGCGCGTTTAAACGCTACCAAAATCAACCCTGCTGGGCTGCCATCTTCCAGTAGCTGCGTCTCATCCAAATCCAGCACCTTAATCGTGTTGAACTCGAACACGACACGAGACTTGCCGATACCGCGTTCGTACCTCGAAGGTCGCCACTTAGGGCTCGAGTCTGCCAAGATAGCCAGCGTCAGAACCGTTCGGCGATAGCGTAGCCAAATCGCCGCGTTGTAGGCGTACAGCCGCTCCTCAAAGTTCGGGTCGGGCTTGGACTGTATCTCGATGTGGATTAAAATCCACAGTTCCTTGCCGTTTTTGAGGTAGACCTTGATAAGTTTGTCGACAATTTGCCGCCCTGTGACGCTGCGCGGCGCGATTTGCTGGAGCTCCGTGTCCAGATACTCCACGCCACGATCCCAGTCCAAAAGGTTGCCCAGTTCTTTGTCGACTATCTCGATGAGATAACGCACATGGTCAGGCGTCTCGACATACAGTTTCCACGCTGTATCGTAGCGCGGTACCAATGCACTGATAGCAACATTTCGCATAGTGACGGATGTTCGGCGAATGGGGACGATTTCCTGCAAGTGGAGTCGTCAGACATTATCCAGCATGCGTCCGAGGGGGCGGTTGAGGGCGTCGAGCAGGGCGGCGGCGACGGCGCGGTTCGGGTCTTCACGCATCAGAGCGCTGCCGACCAGTTCCTGACGGGTCTCGCCACTCTCCCACAACAGGATAGCGTTGACAATCGCGTGTCCTGTTTCGCCTGTGCTTTCCATCACTTGCAGCAGGTTCACCTGCACTTGGGGCGGCGTGAGGGGGCGCAGGGCGTTCAGCGTCGCTTCAGCGATTAGGCGTTGCGGCTGCGCCTCGCCCTCGGCGGCGCCTTCCAGCACGCGGCTTTCCGCCTGCAAGTAGACGCGCGCCTTCGCACGCCGTCCTTCGCGTTCGTAGGAGACGCTCTGAATCTTAATCCGCCGTTCAGGGGGCGGCGCGGTCTCGACCACCGCTTGGATGGGCAACGCCAGCTGCCCGCCTTGCAGGGCGCGCGGCGCAACGCCTTTCATCATCAAGCACTCCTGACTGGCGAGGTTCACCAAGTTGTCCACTGTCGCAGCGTAATGTACCTGTTCGCGCTCGCGCGTGCGCTTGCCGCCTTGATAGCCGTAGGAGACGGAGATGGACAGCTCCACATCGGGTAGCTGGATGCCTGCAATCTGTCGGCTGAGGTGATGCGCCAACAGTCCCGCTTCTTCACGGCGGCGCAGGGTGGCTATCGCGAACTCGTCGCCGCCCCACCGACACACCACATCGGTTTGGGGGTCGGTCTCGCTCAGCATCAACTGTGCTACGCGCCGCAGCACCTCATCGCCCACCAAGTGCCCATACCGCTTATTGAACACGCCGAAATTGTCAAGGTCGAAGAAGATGACGGTAATCTCGTTGCCTTCCGCCAGTCGCTCAATGCTCCACTCGCGCAGGTAATCCGACCAAGGCAACCCTGTCATGGGGTCGTAGCTCCGTCCGATTTCTGAAAGCAGGTCGTACACACTGATGACGCCGACCAGTCGGTCGCCCTCGATAACAGGCAGCATAGACTGACGATGGCGTTGCATCCATTCGGCGACGATGCGCAGAGGCGTTTGCGGCGTGGCGACCATCAAATCGGTGGTCATCACCTCGCGCACAGGTGTTTGGGGGTCAACTCCCAGAAGCCGCTCCGCTTCCACGATGCCCTGTACTTGCCCACTTTCGTACACAGGCAGCCCCTGAAGCCGATGCCCCCGCATCAACACCAGCGCCGTCTCCGCTGTGTGGTCGGGGTTGACCCACACACGGATTGGTTGTATGAGTTGCTGAATCGTTCGCATGAACGGTTCGCGCTCCCCCTTGAGGCGCTCCGCACGCTCGGCAATCACGATGTAGTCGCCCTCCAACACGCGAAGCGACTTCGGGTTCATCGCCGCGCCTCCGTTATCCCTTCCACTATAGTATACGATAACTCTGTCATTGTTGGATACAGCATAAATACGAGTTTTGTAATCACCGCGCGCGCCACTCGTAAGGCACATAGACAATCTGCAAGTCGCCGCCGCGCCCTTGACTGAGGTTGCGCAACAGGTTCGCAGCACGCACGCCTATCTCCTCAGGTCGCTCCAAGATGAGTAGGTCGATCTGTCGCGATAGATACCAGTCCTTTGCTGTTTCGCGCCAACTGAGGACGCCTAAGTTCGTTCGGGGCGCGACGCTGATTCCCTGCTGAGCGACTTCCGCGCCCATTAAAAAGATACCCTGCAGGCGCGGCTCAGAAGCAAGGGCTTGAATCACAGAAGGCGTGTTTTCGCTGTCGGTTAGAGGCGTGAACCTTGCTTTCACGCGCGGGTTGAACAGTAGCCCATGTCGGAACCCTTCCCAGAACTCGGCGACGGCGCGCGGCACAGGATGCCCTGCCACCACTGCCACTTCGCCTGCAGGTACGCGCCGTGCATACCATGCGCCTGCGCGTCGCCCAGCGTCATAGTAGTAAGTGCCCACATAGGCTAAGCGCGTCGTGTTGGGCAGGTCTGCGCCCACCAGCACGACGGGCACGCCCTGTTGAATGGTCTGCTCCACCGCTTGTTGGCTCCACTCGTCGTTGGGGGCGCACAGGGCAACGGCGCGCCAATCGCCTTCGCGCAGCCGTTCGGCAATCGCCTCACGCTCTGCCGACCTAAATAGAGTTTTTTCTAACTGCACGCCGGGCAGCTGCAATCGGCTCTCCAGCCCTTGCAATACCGCTTCCCAGAAGTCGTTGGGGGTACCTTGAATGAACACAGCGATTGGAAACTGGAACGGCTCTGTCGGCGGGGTTTCGGATGTACGGCAAGCGGTCAGGAGCAGGAGGCAGATAACGCTCACGAACGGTCGTCGTCTGTGAACGCCTGCGCGTGGTATGCGCCGCGCGACGCCTCGCAGAGCGTGAAATCTCATTGCCCCAGCCCTCCGATGCTAATCCTCCAGCAGCTGTTTCAGCTCGGGGTAGAACTGGTTGTATTGTTCAATATTCTGGGTAGGGTTGCCCAGCAGCCAATCGCGCAGGTAGCCTGCCAGCAGCGCGCCGCCCGTGAGGGTGAGAATGCCGTACTCGCGGTAGGCTTCGGCGCGCACGGGGTCGTTCACTTTCGCGGCGACGCGCTGCACGCCGAACAGCTCGCGCGCCATCTGCACCACCATCAGGTTGGTGTTGTCGCCGTTGGTGCAGGCGATGAAGGCGTCGGCGCGCTCCACCTCCGCGCGGCGCAAGGTGTCCTCGTCCAATCCATCCCCTACAACGATGGCGCAGCCGTGCCGTTTGCCCAAGCGCAACAGCGCGTCTTGGGATTTCTCAATCACTGTTACCTGATGCCCCGCGTGGCTCATCAGCAGCGCGAGAATCGAACCCGTGCGTCCGCAGCCCATAATCACGATGCGCATGCTTGCCCCTCCTCTTGCGACGCGCCGTAGAGCCAAACTTGGCAGCGCGCCTTCCGCAGCACGACTTCCACCGTGTCGTTGAGCGCGAGGCGTGCGCTGCCGTTCTCGCGATAGCGCGCGGCGATGAATAGCAGCTCGGTCTGGAACTCTTCAGCTGCGCTTACAATCGCGTAGCCGCAGTGATGAGTGGGACGGATAATCGTTTGGAGGTGGGGTAGACCTATCTCTTCGGCGATTTCACGGGCAGCAGCGGCGACCAGTTCTCCCTCTTGCAGGCGGGCGGCAGGGCAGTTGTCCAGCCCGATGGAGCGCGGCGTCTCCACCAGACACAGCACGGTCAGATGCGCTTCGAACACCTGCGCCAGTTCACACGCGAAGCGCAGCGCGTCGCGGTCGTCAGGCGTGTTATGGAACGGGATTAGCAACCGTTTGGGCGGCGCAGCCGCCATGTTGTCTTGCCGATGTTTTCTCCAACTGAACAGTTTCAGCCCCATCGCTTGCACTCCTTCTAACGCATGCGTCGCTCCACAAACTGGCGGAACAGCCACACGCGCACAAACGCCCATAGAATGAGCAATCCGCCCAGCAGCAGCGCTTCGGCGCGCTGGAACAAAAAATACTCATAGTAGATAATCCCGACGCCCAGTGCAATCATCACCAAGCTCACGCCGTACCGAAGAAACCTGCGTGTACCCATAGTTCGTTTTACCCCAGTTCCTCACGCAGGAGTTCCTGAGCGCGTTGCGGGTTCGCGCGTCCCTGTGTTTCGCGCATCAGCTGCCCGACCAGGAAGCCCAGCACGCTCGTTTTGCCCGCGCGATACTTCTCCACGACATCAGGGTTGGCGGCGATGACCTTGCGTGCGGCGGCGCGTAGGGCGTCTTCATCCGAAATCTGCACCAAGCCGCGCTGCTGCACTATCTGAGAGGGCATCTCGCCTGATTGGAATACCTCATCGAAGAGCTCTTTCGCGATACGCCCCGAAATCACATTTTTCTGCAGGAGGTCGATCAGGTCGGCTAAGTGTGCGGGCGTGAGTTTGGACTCGCGGATAGGCAAGTTAGTCTCATTCAAGCGCGCCTGCAGCTCGACGGTAATCCAGTTGCTGGCGGTTTTCGGCTCGACGCCCATCTGCACACACTGCTCAAAGTAGGTCGCAGTGTCGATGTCGGCGGTCAGGATGCGCGTCTCGGTCGCGCCCAAGCCGTACTCGCGGCGGTAGCGGTCGGCTTTTTGTAGAGGCAGCTCGGGAATTGTGGCGCGCAGCTGCTCCAGCCACTCGTCGGTAATCCGAATCGGCGCGATATCGGGTTCGGGGAAGTAGCGGTAGTCCTGCTCGAACTCTTTGGTGCGCATGGGGAAGCTGTATGCGCCTTCCTCGCTCCAGCCGCGCGTTTCTTGAACGACTTGCCCGCCCTCTTGGAGGATTCTGATTTGCCGTTCCACCTCGAACTCGATGCCGCGCACAACGGAGCGGAATGAGTTGAGGTTCTTGAGTTCGGTTTTGACGCCGAGTTTCTCGCTGCCTTCAGGGGCGACGCTGATGTTGGGTTCACAGCGCAGCGAGCCTTCTTCCATCTTGCCGTCGCACACGCCCAGATAGGTCAGCACGGCGCGCAGCTGCACGAGGTACTCTTTGGCGGCTTCGGCGGAGTGGATGTCGGGTGGGAAGTCGGTGACGATTTCCATCAGCGGCGCGCCCGCGCGGTTGAAGTCCACCTCGCTCTCGCCCGGCAAATAGTGGAACAGTTTGCCAGTATCTTCCTCCAAATGCACACGGCGGATGCGCACGGGGAACCGCTCGCCTTCCACCTCAATCTCCAAATATCCCGATGTGCCGATGGGATGTACCTCGCCGTACTGGGAAATCTGGTAGCCTTTGGGCAGGTCGGGGTAGAAGTAGTTCTTGCGGTAGAACATCGTGAGCGGAGCGATTTGGCAGTTCAGCGCGAGCGCAGTGCGTATCACATGCTCAATCGCTTTCCTGTTGGGCACAGGCAGCACGCCCGGCATGCCCAAACAGATGGGGCATACATTCGAGTTGGGTAAATCGCCGAAGCGTGTGGGGCATGCGCAGAACATCTTGCTCTCCGTCAGCAGCTGCGCATGCACTTCCATGCCGATGCTCGGTATGTAC
>CALGZO010000290.1 GCA_937934465.1 uncultured Fimbriimonadales bacterium
CGGGCATTATCGATTGTGGGGCGTTTCCCTGCAGAGCCTGATTTAGCGCAGCGTCACGACGATTACTTTGCCGATGAGCGATGAGCGTTTATATAGACACCTCTGCGTTTCTGGCTTAGCATCGCCTGATTGCCCCGTGCATAGTCTATCACTACCACCGCCTCTATCCCTTGCGCTCCTAAAAACACCTAAAAAAAACAGGATAGCCTCTTCACATACCTGACGCCAACCAATTCTAACGCTCCCCAAGCTCCTCTTGCCCGCCTGCGTGCAAGCGCACTATCCGAACTCGACTCTCGGAGGCAACTACCAAGTTTCCTTCCAACATGTTCCCGTATTCACGCAATACTTCGGATAGAACTCGTATCTTGTTCGCTACATGCTCGTCCTGCAAACGCAGCAATAACACCCCACAGTGCGCCTGCCGATCCCGCACCACCCGCGTCCCAAATTCCTTATCACTGGTGATAAGGATTCGTTCCTCACGCACTGCCAGTGCCAACACCGACGCATCGTCTAAGCCACGCGCCTGTTCATAGACCGATACAACATCGTGCCCCTGCACACGCAACCACCGCGCAACCGAAGGTCCTGTACACTCGTCCACCAGAAAACGCATCAGCTAACCTCGACGTTCAAAGGGGCAAAGCTGATATTCTCCAGCGTTTCAGATGCGAACAACAGGCAGGCGCGAATGTCTTCAGCGGTCAACCCTTCGTATTCCTGAAGGACTTCCTCAATGGTCATCCCACTGGCTAAGAGCTTGAGCATGTAGGCAACGCTCAAGCGCGTGCCGTGAATAACAGGCTGCCCCCCCAACACACGCGGGTCGCTGGTGATGCGTTCCATCAGTGCCTTGCGCTCCATCACGGTTCACCAAAAAGAATTGTACCTCATCCTGTTGGAGGCTGCTCACGAAAGGTGGTCGGACATTTCAACAGGTTCCCACTATCACTACCACCGCCTCTATCCCTCGCGTACTTAACAAGGGTACCCAAATCATTTTCAACACGCTACCCCAAGCTCCTGTGGAGCAGACTATTGCGTGGCTCCCCCGATTTTTCGAACACCCTCAAGCTCGCTTAGCCGTCGCCAGTAGATGTCGCGCGTTTCAATAATCGTGAAGGGGTCGTGGCACTGGAGGGCGATGTGTCCCGACTTGAAGTCGCTATTGCGCGTGTCGACCACCTTCTGCCCGTTCACGAAAATCTGGATGTGGTCGCCCTGAGCGCGAATGCGCATCGAGAACCAGTCGCCGTCGCGCGTGAGCAGACGGCTCGCCATCACCCGCCCGTAAAGGGAGCCAGTGATGTAGTCGCCGCGCCCGATGTGATTATACACCTGCGCCTCGTAGCCCACGGGCCAGTTATTACGGTTCTCAGGGTTGGGCTGGGCGCGGAAGTAGACGCCGTTGTTGGGGTTCATCGGCGAGTTCTCGCGGAACGGGCGGATGCGTATCATCGCGCGCAACTCGAAGTCAGTGAAGGTCTGCTCGGTGAACAGGTGTCCCATGCCGCCCTCGCCGACAATTACGCCGTCTCGGACGCTCCAGCGCGCCATGCCTGTGGCGAACCAGCCCGACAGGTCTTTGCCGTTGAACAGCGGTTGCCAACCCTCCTCGCACTCCTGCGGACGGAGCCGCTTGATGCGCAGGTTGCGATACTTCACTGTCACGCCGGGGTGATGCTGCTGCAAGCCAATCACGCCGCGCTGGAACTCGTGCAGGTCGCAGTCTTGCACCATTTCGCCGTTGATGGTGATTTGGATATGCGAGCCGCAAGCGCGGATTTCGAAGGCGTTCCACTGCCGTTCGGGGGCGATTTCGCGCATGCGCGCCAGGTGCGTGGGCACGCGATTGTAGATACTGCCTGTGGGGTTGCGTTCATCCTGCAGGCTGATTTGCATCTCGTAGCCGTCGTTCCAGGGGGTAGCGGTCGGCTGGGCGCGGAAGAAGACGCCGCTGTTGCTCTCGTGCGTGTCGCCTTTATCGATCCAGTATTCGCCGCGCAGGACGAAATTGTCGAAGGTTTCGGTAGTGCCAATCCATCCTGCGCTGTCGGTGGGTCCGATGAGTTCGCCGTTTTGCACGCGCCATTCCGCGCCTGCGTAGACCTTCCAGCCCTGCAGGTTGCGCCCGTTGAAGAGGGGGCTGAAGCCGTCGCGCCGTTCTTGCGCCAACCGATTCTGCGCGTCGCTCAGCGCCAACAGCCCCAGCAGCCCCATGCACACTCCGAATGCGCGCATCATACCGCTCAAGTTCGGCAGGGCGATTGGAATCCCTGTCGCCCGTGCTACCGCAACCGTATCGGCTTGAAGAACCACCAGCTCGCCAAGTCGCGCTGGTCGGCGAAGTGGGGCGAGTTGGGGTCTTCGCTTTGACCGGGCGGTAGCACCGTTTCACCAAATAGCTGCTCGCCGAACTGGATAATCTGGATGAACGAGCCGCGGTCGGTGTAGGGTACTCCCGCGAGCGTCTCGCCCCAGCCCATGCGCGGCGCGCTGTGGCGCCATAGGTTCATGCCGCCGCCGTACTTGCGCTTGAGTTGGGTAATCGCGTCGGCGAGCGCGATGGTCAGCGTCTCTTCGGGCTTTTTGCCGTTGAAGTAGTCGTACTGGCGCGGCACGGGGGCTTGCCTGCCCAGCAGTGCGTAGGCGATGTAGCTCGGCTGGATGGCAAGGCGGAACAGGTCGGGGCTGAAGAAG
The DNA here is from genome assembly GCA_937934465.1 of uncultured Fimbriimonadales bacterium. Classification (GTDB taxonomy): domain Bacteria; phylum Armatimonadota; class Fimbriimonadia; order Fimbriimonadales; family GBS-DC; genus GBS-DC. The sequence goes on from CALGZO010000290.1 coordinate 2,704, forward strand.
TTGCCCAAGTCGTCCGCGAACACGCGCGTGCGCGTTGCGTCCAGCCAAGCGTCCCAGAGCGCTTTGGCGGCGCTGCCCTCGCGCTCGTGGCAGTCCCACGATTCCAGCAGCTGCACGGCAGCACGCAACTCGTCGTTGAAGTTCCGCGCGTTGCGTTTCACCGTGCGCAACATCAGGGGCAGCAGTTTGCCCGCGTCTTCGTCGTACTCGGCGATGTCGCGGATATACGCCTTAACATCGTCGAGGGTCAGGCGCGGCTTGCTGCGGATGAGTTCGTTCAACCGATGGACGCGGAAAATCATCCCCCACACAGGCGTATCGGCATTCTCCCACCACACGGCGGGCTTGTTGTTCCAGTTCACGATGTAGCCTTGCTTGGGGTTGACCACGCGGGGCATCTGCTCAAAAGGCATAATCCCTTGCCAGTCGTACTCGCCTGTGCCAGGCACGGGCAGACGCGGATCGACGCCCTCCGCGCGGATGGGCGGTCGCCCACAGTAGAAATAGGCGATGTCGCCTGTGCGCGTCGCGCAGAACGCATTAAACGAGGCAGGGATGTTAGACGCCGCGCGCTCGAAATCGCTCACCGTGCGCGCCGTCAAAAAGCCGTAGTATGCCTTGAACGCCTCCAACTCGTCGTTCCAGTAGCTCATGCGGATGCTCACAGCGACGGCGTTGCGGGCATCCATCGCCACCACAGGACCGTACACGCTGCGATACACGGTCAGCTCCACAGGGTCGCCGCCCTTGACGCGGATGACCTCTGTGCGCTGCTCCAAAGTGCGCCATGTGCCCTTGTACCAGTAGCGTTCGGGGTTCTGAGGGTCCAGTTTCAGGAGGAAGGCGTCTACGAAGTCGGCGACCCCAGAGGTGAAAGTCCACGCGAGGTTCTCGTTAGTCCCGATGAGCACGCCGGGCGTGCCGGGAAAGGTCATGCCGCGCGCGTTGACGCCCGCGCCGTCCAGGTGGATTTCGGCGGCGATGTGGGGCAGGCTGAACCCCATCTGCGGCGCGCCTACCAGAATCGGCATGCCCGTCGCCGATTTGCTCGGACTAATCAGAATCGCGTAGCTGCCGAACTGCGTATACAGCCCGTGCGCACGGGCGAACTCGATTTGCGCCTCGCCAGAAGCAATCCGTAGCGCTGGCAATAACAGATTCAAGCCGATGTCGGGCAGCAGCTCAAGGTGTTGACGCATTTGTGCGAGCGTCTGGCGCGGGTCGCGGCGCGACGCTTTGCGCGTATCGTCTTCTGCGGGTACGGTGGTCGGCGAGGTGGGGTCTTGAATCCAGAGCAGGTCGTTCGCCCATGTCGCCGCGAGGTCTCGATTGCGGGCTTTGAGCAGTTGGTAGAAGGCGTAGTTGCGCAGGTCGCCTGCCGACATCACGCCGCCGAACCGTCGGAGCATCATCACGGCAATCGCCACCGTGTCCGTTTGTCGCCATGGGCGCGCCTCGATGCCGTTCTCGGCGTACTGTTTGGGCAGTTTGCCCGTGCGTTGCGCCTCCTGCATCCATGCGTTCACGCCCGCTGCGAAGCCCTCCAACGCCTCCTGCAGATCGCGCGGCAACCGATCGATTTGGGCTTGGAGCTCGGCGTCCGTGTAGCCTTCGGTGCGCGCGGCGCGGTCTTGCTCCAGAGCGCGACTGCCCATCAGTTCCGCCATCTCCCCACGCGCTTGGCGACGATATAACTCCATCTGCCAGAGGCGATCTTGGGCAATCGCGTAGCCTTGACCATAGAGCAAGCCGTACCGCGTGCTTGCTTGAACAGTGGGCACGCCGTAGTTGTCGCGCGTGATGCGCACCGTGTCGCCGCGCACGCTCAGCTCAACCGCCGGCGATTGCGCCTGCGCATACCAACCCAGCCAGAGCGCGGCAAGAATCAGTCCGTATCGTATCTTCATAGATAACCTCCCTGTGAAGTGCAACTTCGCACAGGGAGGTTTTTCGACCAGCTGTTCGAGAGTCCTGCAAGGC
>CALGZO010000291.1 GCA_937934465.1 uncultured Fimbriimonadales bacterium
GTCGCCCTCTTTCAGCACTTCGCGGGGGTTGTCGATGCGCGCCCACGACATCTCGCTGATGTGCAGCAGCCCTTCGTACTCGCCGATATCGACGAACGCGCCATACGAGACGATTCGTTTCACCACGCCTTCGAACCGCTGCCCCACTTTGATGGTAGAGAAGACGCGCTCGCGGCGTTGGCGCTCCGCTTCCTCGCGCTGCTTACGCAGTTCCTCGTCGGCTAACTTGTTGGAGGCAACCACCTTGCGCTTCTCCGTGTCGATGTCGATAATCTTGATGGGGATGACCTCGCCGATGAGTCGGTCGAGTTGGTTGGGGGGCAAGCGTCGTGCGATTTGGCTGGAGGGCACGAAGCAGCGCACGCCGATATTCACCACCACGCCGCCTTTCACAGCATCTTCCACCATCGCCTCCAGCGTCTCTTTATTGTGGTACGCCGCCACGATGGATTCCCAGAGCTTATCGAAGTCGGCTTCGCGCTTGGACAGTACGGGCACGCCGCCCTCGCCGCGCGTGCGCATCACCTTCACATCGATGGTATCGCCTACGCTCACTACTTCCTCTGCCGAGTCGATTTTGCCTGTGCCCAGCTCCTCTTTGGGGATTTTGACCTCTGTTTTCGTGCCGACATCGACCAGCACGGCGTCGCGATCAACCTGCACCACCGTCGCTTGGATTACCTCGCCTGGCTCGAACGAAGGGAAGCTCTGCTCGATGGCTTCATCCATATTAATTGAGTCGTCGGGGGTTGTCTCGGTCGCGGATGGGACGGTAGACGCGGCGGCGACTGGGCTGGGCGCGGTGGGTTCCGCCGTCGGCGATTCAGGCTCGGCGGTTTCAGCAGTGGCTTCGGCAGCCGTCTCGGTCGCGTCGTCGGTCGGCGCGGTTTCCGTGGCGGGTGCGCTGGTTTCAGCGGCTGCTTGCGTCGCCGTACTTGTTGCCTCCGCCGTCGGCTCCGAGTTTGTTTCTTGGGTCGCGGCTTCCGGCGTCGTCTCGGTCATCGGCGTCGTCTCGGTCGTCAGGTTCTCACGGGTCTGCTCATCGTTCCACATGGGTTCACGCTCCTCCTTCAGGCTGCTGATGGGTTAGTTCGTGGCAGGCGTTATTATTCCTGCCGTTTCTAAGTTGGAATTTTGCAAAACGCCCTCGATATAGGTCTGTTCTATGCGTTGCGCGTCTGGGTTCCAGAGGATGAGGTCGGCGTGTGCGCCTGGTCGCAGTGTACCCAGTTCATCGCCGTAGCCGAGCGCGCGTGCGGGGTTCGCCGCGCACAGCAGCGAGGCGATTTCCAGTCCGAGCGTTTCCGCGCTGTTGCGCAAGCAGGCGTCCATCGTGATGGCGCTCCCTGCCAGTCCGCCCGTTTCGACCATACGCGCCGCGCCGTTTTGAACGACCGCGCGGTGTCCCCACAGTTCGAATGCGTAGCCGTCGGGCATGCCCACGCCTGTCGTGCCGTCGGAGACGCAAATCACGCGCTCTGCGCCTTTCGCCTTCACCAGCAGTTGCGCGGCGGCGGGGTGCGTATGCAGGTTATCCCAGATGACCTCGGCGTTCAGCTCATCGCGCAGCAGCACTGCGCCTGCCAAGCTCGGATCGCGATGTTGGAACGGGCGCATGGCGTTGAAGGTATGTGTGGCGTGGCGTGCGCCGCAGTCGATAGCGCGCAGGGTCTGCTCGTAGGTGGCGTCGCTGTGCCCGATAGAGACGATTATCCCCTGCTGTGCCAGATACTGGGTCAGTTCCAAGCCGCCTTCCAGTTCGGGAGCGAGGGTAACGATACGCAGCTCGCTGATGAGGTCGCCCAGTTCGGTCTCCAGTTCTTGCACGCTGGGGGGTCGGATGTACTCTGGCGGCTGCGCGCCTGCGCGTTTTGGGTTGATAAAAGGTCCTTCTAAGTGGCATCCCAGCACGCGCGCGCCTGTAGAGCCATCTGTGCGCGCCTCTCGCGCGGCGCGGATGCAGTTGCGAATGGCGTCCCACGGCGCCGTGAGTGGAGTGACCAGAAACGCCGTGACGCCGTACTGCACGAGGCGTTGCGCGACCGCGCGAATCGCCTCAGGGTCGCCCTCCATCATGTCGCGCCCGAAGCCTCCGTGCAGATGGAGGTCAATCATGCCCGGCAGGGCGACATAGGCGCGCGCGTCCACATCGGGCGGCTCAATCGCTGTCAGGCGTGCAGGGTCATACGGCTCCCACGCGATAATCCGTCCTTTGTCCACCACCAGCGCGCGATGGTTATAGCGTCGCCCATCGGTCGCCAGCGCGCCGCAATAGATACGAAACGCCATTAGAGTAAAGTATACCTCACGCGCCGTGTCGGACGATGAGAATCACCTCCAGAGTCATCTGCACTGCCCAGTGCGTCCAGAAGCAGGGCAGGAACGACTTCACGCGCAGCGCGACCCAGCTGAGAACGAACGCGGCGAAGAACGAGCCAATCACCTCTGGTACGGGCTTGCCATAGTGCAGCAGCGCAAACGCCCCTGCCTGCAGTCCAATCCCCCACCATCCAATCCAGCGGTACAGCCCGAAAGTCAGAAACCCCCGAAAGAAGAACTCCCAGCAGAACAGATAGTAGCCATACGCCAGCTGAAAGTAGACGGCGTACACGGGGTCGGTCAGCGTGCGCTTGTCCAGCGGATAGTATTTCTGAAATTCGGGGCGTTGCGCGATATAGACCAGCACGGGCAACATCGCCAGATACATTAATAAAGCGTAGAGGGCGCCGAGTTTGCCGTCGCCGCGCGCCAAGCCGTACTGCCCCAGCTCGCCCTTGCCGAAAAACGCCAGCGTCAGCACGGGCAGCCACAAGAGCGCCATCGAGCTCACCAAGATATACTCGTTCCAATCGCGCAGGGCTAAGCTCTCGCGCCCTATGCCCAGCCAGCGCAGCGATTCAATCGAGTAGGGTTGAATGTAATACACAAAGAGGAACGCCACCACCAGCGTTCCCAAGATTGCCACTTCCCATTCCGTGCGTTTGCCGTGCGCGGTAATTGCCTCCCTCCTGCGAGGCGATTATACCT
>CALGZO010000292.1 GCA_937934465.1 uncultured Fimbriimonadales bacterium
GGCAGCCCCAGCAGTTGGTAGCGCGAGTCGCCGCTGGTCAGGATTGCTTGGTGGCGTTCGCCCGATTCGATGTTAATCTCATCGCCGCCGAGCGAGCCGACCAGTTCGGTCAGCAGGCGCGCGGGGAGCGTGGTCGCGCCGTCCTCGCCGACCATCGCGGGGATACGGCACTCCACCCACTGTTCCAAGTCGCTGCCGACGAGTCGCAGGGTGTCGTCTTGCGCCTCCAGGTAGAGGTGGCTGAGAATGGGCAACGAGGCGCGCGCCGCCGCCGCGCCTGCCGCCACGCCCAGAGCGTCGTCAAACTGTTTGCGGTTCAGCTGAATCTTCATCGGGATATCCTCCTCTCCTCTGTCGAGGATTGGGATTCTACCTCATCCGCGCGATTCCTGCAGCGATGCGAGGTGTTCCACCAGCCATTCGTAGCCTTCGCGCAAGCCCGCGCCCTCCCCCAGAGCGCGTCGGATTTCTTGGAACGCTTCGCGTTGCGCTTGCCGATTCGCGTCGTTGTGCAGCAGCGCCAGCAACTCGCGTGCGAGCGCGCTGGGCGACGCCGCCTCTTGAATAAACTCTGGGCACGCCTCGCGCTGCAGGATGAGGTTCGGCAGCCCAATCCAGCGCAGGTTCAGCCGTCGCTTGCGCAGTTTATACTCGGCGTTCATCAGCCAATCGCCGCGATAGACAATCAGCATCGGCGTATTCAGCAGCGCGGCTTCCAGCGTGGCTGTGCCTGAACAGACAATCGCGGCGTCGGCGTGCGCGAGCAAGTTCCACACAGAGCGCGTCTCGGTGGGAACCCACTGCCGTGAGCCTTCCGCCCAGAGGCTGTGGAGCCAATCGGCGGTGAAGTGCGGCGCGACGGAGAGCGCGAACTGCACTTCGGGCGCGACGGTGTAGACCGACTCGGCGACGCGGGCGTATAGGGGGGTCAGCGCTTTCGCTTCGTGCCGACGGCTGCCTGGCAGCAACGCGACAATCGGGCGGTAGGGGTCTAAACCCAGCCGCTCGCAGAAGGTCGGCTTGTCCTCCGACGGGCGCGCCAAGCGGAGCAGGGGATGGGGCATCCAGCGCGCCGTCGCGCCCATCGACTGCAACTGCTCCGCCGACCACGCGAACGGCGTCAGCACCTGGTGCGTGCAACGGGGCAAATCGCTGCCCTGACGCTCGCGACGCCAACTGCCTGGGGGGATGTAGTACGCCACCGATACGCCCTGCGCCGACGCCCCGCAGCTCAACGGGATGTTGAACGCGCCGAAATCGATCGGCACGAAGAGGTCGGGCGGATGACGGCGTATGAATTGCTGCACCCGCCGATACGCAAGGTAGACCTTTGGGGCGACCTTGAGCGATTCGACGACGCCGATTGCGCCCCATGCGCGGCTATCGGCGATGAGTTGCACGCCTGCCGCCTGCATCCGTGCGCCGCCCACGCCGTACAGGGCGACATCGGGCAGGCGCGCCCGCAGCTGATGCGCCAAATCCGCGCCGTAGAGGTCGCCCGACGCCTCGCCCGCCACAATCAGAACGGATTGGCTCATTTGCGCGCGGGGCGATCCAGAGCGCGCCCGTTGCGACCTTGCCGAATCTGTTGCATGAACTCCAACAGCTCGTGCAGCTCGTCGCTCATGTTCAGCTCCGCTCGGATTTTCTCGATGGCTTGGGTGAGGTTCATTTCTGAACGGAACATCCATCGGCAGGCGACGCGCAGGGCGTCGCGCGTGGGCTGAGGCACGCCTGCGCGGCGCAGCCCCACGGTGTTGACCCCACGCACCTCCGCAGGGCTACCTTCCACAATCATGAAGGGGGGCACATCGCGCACGATACGCGACATGCCGCCCACCATCGCCAGCTTGCCAATCCGCGTGAATTGATGGATGCCCACCATGCCGCCGATGTTCGCGCCGTCGCCAATCTCGCAGTGCCCGCTGACGCCCACCGAGTTCGCCATCACCACATGGTTGCCCACCCGACAGTTATGCCCGATATGCACATACGCCATCAGGAAGTTATGGTCGCCGATGATGGTCGCCTGCTCCTCGCCGCTGGCGCGATGAATCGTCACATATTCGCGTATCCAGTTGCCGTCGCCGATTTGAAGGAAGCTCGGCTCGTGTTTGAACTTGCGGTCTTGGGGCGGCGCGCCCAGCACCGCGCCGTGATAGATGAGGTTGTTGCGCCCGATGTGGGTGTTCTCCTCGATAATCACATGCGCGCCGAGCGTTGTGCCCGCGTCGATTCGCACATGCGCCCCGACAATCGTGTAGGGACCGATTTCCACATCGTCGGCGAGCTCGGCAGTGGGATGCACGACAGCAGTCGGATGAATGGTCGCCATAGGAATCGCCTCAGACGGTTTCGCTATTTTGTTGTAGTAGGGCGTCGGGGGGCGGGCTGAGGAATCGGTCGGGTTCGGGCAGCGCGAAGGTGATTTCGGCTTCCGCGACGAGTTCGCCCTCCACGCGGGCGGTGGCTTTCACGCGCCCGACCTCGCGGCGCATCCACAGCATCTCCACTTCCATCACCAGCGTATCGCCGGGCGTCACGGGGCGTCGGAACCGCGCGTTGTCGATGCCGCCCAGCAACGCGACACGGTTGCGCAGGTGCGGCTGCAGCATCACCATTACGCCGCCCACCTGCGCCATCGCCTCCAAGATAAGCACGCCCGGCATGATTGCTTTCACAGGGAAGTGCCCCTGAAAGAAGCTCTCGTTAATGGTCACATTTTTCAGTCCGACGGCGCGTTTGCCCGGCTCCAGCTCCACAATCCGATCCACCAGCAGGAACGGATACCGATGGGGTATCACTTGCCGTATCTGTTCGATGTCTAATCGGAACTCCGCCATAGGTTATCCTCCGCGTTCAGGGCTTGCGCCAGCAGGCGCGCCAGCTGCACATTCAGGGCGTGTCCGGGCTTGACCGCGACCAGCGTGAACTGGGGCAGGTACACGCCACAGAGGTAGATATCGCCCAGCGCGTCCAGCAGTTTATGGCGCAGCGGTTCGTCCGTGAAACGCGCGGGATTATGATACCCATTCTCATCGATGACGAGCGCGTTGTGCAGTGCGCCTCCGCGCGCCAAGCCCTGTTGGCGCAACGCCTCCACCTCGTGCAGGAAGCCGAAAGTGCGCGCGGGGGCGAGTTGTGTCTGCGCGTCGGCGCAGCGGAACGCCCCTGCCTGCACGCCCAACGGCTCAGGGAACTGAATATAGCCGAACAGCCCATCGCCCGACAGCGACAGCCCCAAGTACCGCTCGCCCGACGCGACCTGTACCGCTCGGCTGACGCCTTGTGCGGCGTGGGTGGTGCGATTCGCGTCGCCGATTGCCTCCACGAACGGCAACGCGCTGCCGTCCAAGATGGGGATTTCGCGCCCGTGCAGCGCCTCAATCACACAGTGGGTGACGCCCGTTATCCACAGCGCCGCCATCAGATGTTCCACTGTGCCGACCCGAACGCCGCCCTCGCCCAGCACCGTCGCGCGTGTGGCGTCCACAACATAGTCCCACCGCGCAGGGAACTCGTGCTTGCCGACGCGAACGGTAATCTGCGTTGCGGGAAACCCCTGCACAGACGCCGAAGTCGCGGGGGATACGGGGTGCAACGCGATTTTGCACGGCTCGCCTGTGTGCAAGCCGACGCCCTCGAAGACGAGCGTCTCGCGCAGGGTGTTAGGGGTTGGCACTTGGGGGCGGCTCCTCCTCTTCCGTGTAGTAGAAAGTGCCCGACGCGCCCTGCGGCAGCTCCACCGTCTCCTCGCCTTCCACCAGCGACACAATCGCGAGACTGGTCTCCAGTCGCATGCGGTCTGGCTCTTCCAGCGTCACCTTGCCTTTCAAGATGAGCCGTTCGGCTTTCTGGTCATATTCGGCTTCGTCGGCGGTGAGGGTGCGCGTGCGTCCTTCGGGCAGCTGCTGCACCGCTTGGATATTGCCGCGCAGGTAGGCAATCTTCTTGCGGTAGAAGTATTCAATCTGGTCGCATGTGGCGTCGATGGGGTAGCGTTTTGCCTGTTCGACTTCGCTTGCTGCCTCGCCTTCTGTGGGGGGCTGCGTTTCTCGTGGCTTGATGCGCAAGCGCACTTGGTTTTGGAGCAGGGCGCGTTTCTGGTTCTCAGCGTACCAGATTTCCAGTTGCGCGCCTTGAATGTCCACGCGCGGGTCTTCCAAGCGCAGTTTGCCTGTGGCGATGGCGTAGCGTCGGCGGTCGTACACCGCAGCGCGCTCGGCAGTGGCGCGTGTGTCGGCGTCTTGGAGAAGCAAATCTTCCACATCCGAGCGGTCGTTGCGCAGGGTGGCGCGCTTCCATCGGATGTCCACCTCGCGCGTGGGCTGGGCGCGCTCTTGGAGCAGTGCGCTGCTCACGCGGAACGCGCCGCGCTCCAGCTCGAGGGTGTTCGTGGCGAGGTTCCAGCGCATCTGCTGGATTACGCCGCGCCCGTCGCTCCAGCGCAGCTGGGTGGGCAGGCTGATTTCGATGCGTTGGGCGCGCAAATCCCAGTTCAGGGCTGCTGCTTGCACGGTGAGGGGCTGGCTGCCCAGCGGATGGCGACGAATGTGTAGGCTGGGGTTGCCCAGAACCTGCAGCCGTTTCGCGGGGTAGTTGTAGAGGAGCTCGTTCGCGCGGGCGGTTCCCATCACTGCGCCGCGCTCGTCGTAAATCAAGGCGCGGCGCACCCCGACAGCGCGCCAGTGAACGCGATTGCGCTCTATCTCCAGCCGATCGAGTTGAAGCGTCGCCAGCGTGCGTGCGCCGTCGCGCAGAGTCAGCGTCGGACGCTCCAACACCAGCTCCAGCTGCTGCAGTTCAGGCGGGACCGTGTTGAGCAATCGCAGGAAGGGGTCTTGACGGCGCACGAAATCGACGCTCCACAGTAGTCCGAGTGCGCCCAGTAGCGCGAGTGCGAGGTTGCGCAGAGGGCGCAGCAAGCGCGCCCTCTGGGAAACGCTTAGGGGCATTGGTCGTCCACAGGCGGTGGGGGGATTTGGGGGTTATTCGGGAAGATTTCGATAGTGCCGAAATCCACCACGCGCGGCGCGCCGAACACCGCGCTCACCACGCCCGCCTGGTTGGAGGCGACCAAGCACGCCGCCTGCACATTCGGCGCGTTGGGGGTCTGAATCACGCGGCGGATGTTCTCAGGCGTGGTGTGGCGCACAATCGCGGTGTAGCCTGCAGGGCGGCGCACCCAGAACCCGCGAAAGAACAGGCTGTCGCCCACATTGCGCAGCACGAAATCGCCTGCGCGGATGTCGCTTTTGAACCCGCGCGCGATGCTAATCGGTACTGTGTTCGGCGCGACGCTCGTCGAGCCTGCGACCACGCGCGCCATCGGGATAGTTTGTCCCGTGTCCGTAACGAAGTAAATCTCGGCGTTTTCGATGGGCGCGCCGTTGGTGGGGTCAGAGACGCGCACCACGAACACGCGCTCGTTGGCAGTAATCGCGCCGCCGCCGCCCGCGCCGCCGCCTCCGCCGCATCCATGCAGCATTACGGCAATTGCCGCCAATCCCAAAAGTGTCAATCGTTGTTTCATGCGCTCAAGACGCCTCCTCTAATCGCCTATTGGATTCTACCTATTAGACTGCTCTCCTGCCGAATTCGTTACGCGAATCGGGCGAACTTGTGCTTGCCGACACGGAGCAGTTTTCCGCGCAGGGCGTCGGCGGGCAGCACAGCGTTCGGGTCGCTTATGCGCTCGCCGTCTAACTCCACGCCGCCTTGCTGGATGAGCCGTCGCGCTTCCGAGTTGCTGCTGGCGTAGCCGATGCCTGCGATTAGGGCGGGCATCAGCACAGTGCCGTCCTCGCGCACCAAGTGGGGTGGGATTGCCACTTCGGGCGCGTCGGTGGGGGCTTGACGCTCCGAGAAGATGCGTACAAAGTTCTCATCGGCGCGTTCTGCGGCTTCGGGGGAGTGGTAGAGGCTGACAATCTCGCGGGCGAGCCGTCGTTTCACATCGCGCGGGTTGACGCGCCCCGTTTGCCAATCGCGCGTTAGCGCCTCGACCTCCGTGAGCGGCACATCCGTACACAGCACGAAGTAGTGGCTCATCAGCGCGTCGGGCAGGCTCATCACCTTGCCGAACATCTGGTCGGGCGGCTCGCTGATGCCGATATAGTTGCCCAGCGATTGGCTCATCTTCTCCTTGCCGTCCAGTCCAATCAGCAGGGGCATCAGCAGCACCACCTGCGGCTCCTGTCCGAACTCGCGCTGCAGCTCGCGCCCCACAAGGTTATTGAACCGCTGGTCGCTGCCGCCCAGCTCCACATCCGCCTCAATCGCCACCGAGTCGTAGCCCTGACACAGCGGGTAGAGAATCTCGTGCATGCCCAGCGGCAGGTTGTGCGCGAGGCGGTTGGCGAAGTCCTCACGCTCCAAAATTCGGGCGACCGTGTATTTGCTCGCGAGTTGGATGACCTCCGCGAAGTGCATCTTGCCGAGCCAGTCGGCGTTGTAGTAGACCTGCGTGCGGTCGGGGTCTAAGATACGGAACAGTTGCGGCTTGAGCCGTTCCACATAGCCCATCACCTCCTCGCGGCTGAGTTGGCGTCGGGTTTTGGACTTGCCCGTCGGGTCGCCAATCATAGCAGTAAAGTCGCCCACGATGAGGCAGGCGGTGTGTCCCAAGTCTTGGAACTGGCGCAGTTTGCGCAGCACGACCGCCCAGCCCAGATGCACATCGGGCGCGGTGGGGTCGATGCCGAGTTTCACGCGCAAGGGCTTGCCGCGCTCCAGCTTCTGCTTCAGCTCCGCCTCTGTGATGAGGTCGTCCACGCCTCGTCGCAGGGCGTCGAGTACCTGTTCTGTCTGCATCGGGGAAGTATTGTACCTCTCTTTAGTACGCGCCAGCGACGCTGAGATACACGAACCCGCGCTTGCCGTAGGCTAAATCTAAGCGCAGCAGCCCAATCGGCGAGGCGAACCGTAGCCCCGCGCCGACGCCGAATCGGACAGGGGTGCTGGCGAGGTCGGCGTCGCGGCTCCAGACCGCGCCCGCATCGACAAATAGCGCCGCCTGAACCGCTTCCAGCACGGGGAAGAGGTACTCCACACTGCCCGCGACGAGACGATTGCCCCGAAACTCATCTTGCGTGTAGCCGCGCAGGAGGTCGTACCCGCCCATCCAGAACTGCTCGCTGAGGGGCAGATTGTCGGCGCCGACGCCTGCCGCCCCGCGCAGCGCGAGCGTGCGTTCGTGGGGCAGGGGGATATAGTAGCGCGCCTCGCCGAACGCGCGTGTGAATCGGAAGTCGCCCTTCACGGCGCGCTCCACAGTCGCCGTCGCGTAGACGCCCGAACGGGGGAACCGCCCCTCGCGCGTGTCGTAGATGACCTGCACCCCGACGGCGTCGAACTGCCCACGATTGGCGGCGCGCGCGCCGGGCGTTATCAGCGTGTCGGGCGCGTCGTCGTAGTCCACACGGTCGCTGCGGTAGCGCAGGCGCAGTTCGAACAGCTCGCGCCAGTCGAACCCGACATACGCGCCGAACCCGCGCCGCCGCTCGTAGCGACGCAGGCTGTCCAAATCGGCGTAGAACACGGGGTAGAACGGCGCGCGGTCGTACAGTTCGAAGCCGAAGTTGAACGCGCCAGGCAGGGCGCGCGGCGCTTCGTAGCTCAGTCCATACGAGGGTCGGAGCGCCTCATATTCGCCGGTGAGGGGGTTGCGCACCTGCTCGCGCTGCCACTGCAGGCGCACGCGATGCCCCAACCCCGCCAAGTTCGTCTCCACCAACTCCGCGTAGCCCACGAACCCTTGCTCGCTATTGTAGCCCGCCGCCACCGCGAAATCGAGCGACTGCTCCTCTTCCACCTGAAGGAGCAGGTTGGTCGCGCCGATGGTCTCGGCAGGCTCCGCGCCGAGCTTCGCCGTGCGCAGGAAAGGGAACCGCCCTATCCGCTGCCGAACACGCTGGATCCGCGTCTCGTTATACACTTCGCCCGGTTTAATCCCCACCAATCGGCGCAGCACTTCGGGGCGCGTGCGCTTCGCCCCCTGAATCTCGATGGCTTCGACGACGCCCTCCGCGACCTCTACCGTCAACGCGCCCGATTCGTCGAGGGTGTAGTCCACCACGCGCGCCAGTGTGTAGCCGCGCTGCTGATACCACGCCTCCACGCCCTCAAACGCCGCACGCAACTGCGGCTCCGTCGGCGCAGTACCTATCAGCGCGTAGACCGACGCGCCCACTTGCTCGGGCGAGGCGACGGAAACGCCCTTGAACGCTACCGACTGCACTTGCACCTGCGCAAACGCGCACCCCAATACCAAACTCAGCGCGACTAACCCGACAACTCGCATACCTGTATTATAGCCCATGCGCTATAATTAAGTGGGTGCGCCGATGGAATTCACGGAAGCGGTTCGGTATATCGAGAGCCTCTCGATTCAGGGCTGGCGGCTGGGCAACGCGCGTTTCGAGGCGTTCTTGGAGAGGTTGGGCAGTCCCCACCTGAAGTTTCCTTGCGTGCATATCACTGGCACGAACGGCAAAGGCTCCACGACCACGCTCATCAGCGCTATTTTGCGCGCGGCGGGTTATCGGGTGGGAACCTACATCTCGCCGCATGTGTTCGATATTCGCGAGCGTATCCTCATCGACGGCAATCTGATTGACCGCGAGCTGTTCTGCGAGGGCGTAGCGATGATGCGCCCGCTAATCGAGCAGCTCGACGACACCGAGTACGGCTTAATCACCGAGTTCGAGATTAAGACGGCGTTGGCGTTCTGGGCGTTCGCGCAGGCGCAGGTCGATATCGCCGTGCTGGAGGTGGGGCTGGGCGGGCGAATGGACGCCACGAATGTTATCACGCCCGAGCTGAGCGTGATTGTGAGCATCGGCTTGGACCACACCGATCGGCTGGGCGCGACGCACCGCGACATCGCCTACGAGAAGGCAGGGATTATCAAGCCCAATCGCCCAGTGGTGAGCGGCGCGGCGCACGCTGACGCAGCGGCGATGATTGCGCAAGTGGCGGCGGCGCAGGGCGCACCGCTCTACATAGTGGCTCGTAGCACGGACATTCCCGTCTGTGCGGATGCTCCAGCACGCGCCACTTTTGAGTATACGCCGTTGCCCTCGCCGACCGACTCGGCGGTGCGCGTGCGCCGAGACGATTGGGAGCTGGCGTTGCAGCCGTATCTGATAGGCGACTACCAACGCCATAACACGGCGTGCGCGGTTGCGTCGGCGTGCGTGCTACGCGAGCGGGGCTACCGTATCCCCGACGCTGCGATTGAGCAGGGCGTGCGCACTGCGCGCCTGCCCGGACGCTTGCAAGTGGTGTCCGAGTCGCCGCGCATCGTGTTGGACGGCGCGCACAACCCCGACGCCGCCGCCGTGCTGGCGAACGCCCTGCCACGACTGTTCAAGTATCGGCAACTAATCTTGGTGATTGGCATGCTCGCCCCGCACGAACCGTTGGCGACGCTCAAGCACCTCCTGCCCATCACCGACATCGCCATCTTCACTGCTATCGATAACCCACGCGCCCACGCGCCTGCTGTCCTGCTGGAGGCGGCGCAGCGTTGGCAAAGCGCGAAGCCCCACCGCACCCCGCGATTGACCCTCACCGCCGACAGCCCTGAACAAGCCTTCGAGCAGGCGTTGGCAATCGCTGGTGCGGACGACCTCATCCTCGTTACAGGCTCGTTCTACCTGATTGGTCGGTGGCATGCGCCGCAGGGGGTACAATAAAGCGTATGGAGACCCGTCAAAAACTCGCGACAGGCGCGATAGCGATAGTCCTGTTCGTGATGCTGTTCGGGGGCGTACTGGTCAATCTGTATACCGACTACTTGTGGTTTGTGCATGATGTGAAGTACCCCCAGATTTTCGGGCGCATCCTCGCGCTGCGTTGGATTTTGTTTCTCACGGTCGCGATAGGCTTTTTTGTGTTTGCGTTGGTGAACTTGCTGATAGCCAATCGTGTGGCGGGAGCAGTGGATGCCCCTGACTTGGCGATACGAGGCGGTCGGATTGTGCGCATCACGCGCGCGGTGCAGCGCGGCGTGTACTACCTGCTGGTTCTGGGCGCGCTGGTGTTCTCGGTGTTTGTGGGGCTAAGCGCAAGCGTGTACTGGCACGATTTGATGCTCTACCAGAACGCGCAGACCGTCGGCGTTGCCGACCCTCTGTTCGGGCTGGATGTCGGGTTTTACATGTTCCGCCTGCCGTTCCTGTCGTTTCTGTCGGGGCTGTTGGTGTTTGCCACGCTGGTTGCGCTGATTGGCGTGGGCGCGTTTTACTATTTCAACCGCGCGTTAGGCTGGCTGGGCGGGATGCCGACCTTTTTGCCGTCCGTGAAGCCCCATCTGCTGATTTTGGCGACGCTGTTTCTGCTGGCGTTCGCGTGGTATCTGTGGCTGGCGCGCTACGACTTGGTCTTCTCGGCGCATGACCAGTTCTTCGGCGCAGGCTACGCCGACATTCACGGACGATTGCCGATTCTGACCCTCACGGTGTTCGGCTTGGTGGGCGCGGCGGCGTTGTGCCTGATTAGTCTGCGTCGCGGCGCGGGGCTGCTGTTGCCCATCGGTGGGTTCGCTGTCGTGCTGCTGTTTTGGATAGGCGGCTCGCTCATCTACCCACCCCTGCTGCAACGATTCGTGGTCATTCCCAACCAGTTGGAGCGCGAAAGCCCCTACATCGAGCGCCACTTGGAGTTCACCCGACGCGCCTACAACTTGGATCGGATTCAGGTGCGCGTGATGGACGCGCGCGACAACCTGACCGCGCGCGACTTGCAAGACGCGCAGGGCACGCTGGAGAACCTACGCCTGTGGGATTACCGACCCCTGCGCCAAGTGTATAACAGCTTGCAAGCGCTCAAGCCGTATTATGCGTTCGTTGATATCGATGTGGACCGCTACATGCTCAACGGCAGCCTGCGGCAGGTGCTGCTCTCCGTGCGCGAGTTGAACTTAGAAGGGTTGCCCGCCACAGCGCAACGCTGGCAGAACCTGCACCTGCTCTACACGCACGGCTACGGACTGGTGATGAACCCTGTCAACGAGACCAGCGGCGAGGGTCAGCCTGTGCTATGGATACGCGACCTCCCCCCACAACTCGACCGCTCGGTACAGGACGCGCTCCCGCTGACTAACCCCGCTATCTACTACGGCGAGAACATCGACCGCTACTCCATCGTGCGCACGAACCTGAAAGAGCTGGACTACCCCAAACTCACAGGTACGGGCGACGAGGAGAATGTGTACACCACCTACAGCGGCGACGGCGGCGTGCCGATTGGCGGGTTCCTCACGCGGTTGATGTTCGCCATCCGCCTGTCCGACCAGTTTATCATGTTCACGGGCGACCTGAACCCCGAATCGCGACTGCTGTTCCGTCGCAATATCCGCGAGCGCGTGCAGGCGATGTTGCCCTTCATCCGCTGGGACGACGACGCTTACCCCGTGATTCACAACGGCGAGATAATCTGGGTGTACGACGGCTACACCACCAGTCGCAACTACCCCTATAGCCGACCGTTCTTCTCGCGCGACCGCGTGGTGCGCCAGTTCAACTACCTGCGCAACTCGGTGAAGGCGACCATCCACGCCTACACGGGCGAGGTGAACTTCTATATCGCCGACGAGAGCGACCCGCTCATCCGCGCCTACGCGCAAGCCTACCCGAATGTGTTCAAACCGCTCAGCGATATGCCCGACGGCTTGCGCAACCACATCCGCTATCCAATCGACCTCTTCGAGGTGCAGGCGCAACTGCTGGAGCTCTACCACACCACCGACGCGCGAATCTTCTTCAACAAGGAGGACGCTTGGGCGCGCGCGCGCGAAATCTTGGAGAATAACGAGACCGTGCCCATGACGCCCTACTATGTGATAATGCAGCCGCCGGGCGAGCAGCAACCCCGCTACATGCTGACCCTGCCGTTCACGCCGCAGCAGCGCAAGAACCTCGTCGCTTGGCTCGCTGCGCACTGCGACCCCGACCGCTACGGCGAACTGGTGCTGTACCGTTTCCCCAAGCAGAAGCTGGTCTACGGCACGGAGCAAATCGAGGCGCGTATCAACCAGAACCCGAATATCGCGCAGCAACTGGCGTTGTGGAACCAGCAGGGCACGCAGGTCTTCCGAGGCAACCTATTGGTGATTCCGCTGGGTCAGGCGATGCTCTACTTCAAGCCTATCTATCTACGGGCGCGTTCGGAAGGCGCGATTCCTGAGCTTAAGAAGGTGGTGCTGGTCAGCGGCGAGCGCGTGGTGATGACCGACACTGTGGACGAGGGGCTGCAGTTGTTGCTGGCGCGTCGTGAGGGGCGCACCCCGCCGCGCACGGCGCAGGATGGCGTTGCGCCGCCGCCCGCCGACGCCCCATCACCCGCCGCCGACCTGCCCAGCCTCGCGCGTCAAGCGAACCGTATCTATCGTGAGGCGCAAGACGCCCTCAAAAACGGCGATTGGACCACCTACGGCGAGCGCATGCGCCAACTGGAGCGCGTCCTACAGCAGATGGAACGCGCGCAACCATAACGCGAGACACAACGACCATGAGACGCCGATGGATGGCTTGGGCGGCGGCGACTGCGCTGTGGGCAGGCGCAGCGGCGCAGTCGCTCCCAGCGGAAATCGACGCGCTGCTGAACGCGGATTGGCTCCGCTACGGCTATTGCGGCGTGGTGGTGCGCGATGTCGACACGGGCGAGACGCTCTACCAGCGCGACTCGGAGCGGATGCTAATCCCCGCGTCTAATATGAAGCTGATTGTCTCGGCGGCGGCGTTGCACCTGCTGGGCGCGGACTATCGGTTCCGCACGCGCGTATGGGCGCGCGGCGCGCTCGCGCCTGACGGAACCCTACAGGGCGACTTAGTTCTGCAAGGGCTGGGCGACGCGACCCTCGAAATGCGCGATTTGCAGGCGTTGGCGCAGCGCGTGCGCGAAGCGGGCGTCCAGCGCGTCAGTGGCTACCTGCTGTTCGACGACTCGTGGCTCGACGCGGTGCGCTACGGGTTCGGCTGGGGCAGCGGCGATGAGCCGTTCGGCTACCAAGCGCAGATGAGCGCGCTCTGCGCCGAGCGGAACGCTGTGCGCGTGTATGCTGCGCCCGCCGAAACCGTCGGCGCGCCCCCGCGCGTGCGGCTCGAACCCGACACCGACTATGTGGAAGTGGTGAACCGCGCCGTCACCGCGCCGCAGGGCGCGCGCGAGGCGAACCTCAACGCCACACGCACCCGCGCACGCAACCAGATAGTGGTCAGCGGCGCCATCGCCCAAGGCAGCGAAGAGGTCTTTCTGGGCAGGTTCGCCATCGAAAACCCTGCCCACTACACTGCACATCTGTTCCAACACGCGCTGCAGGCAGCTGGCGTGACCATCGGCAAAGGCGTCGCGCCGAACCTGCAGCCGCTCGACGCCCACGCGCAACTCATCGCGGAACACCTATCGCCCCCCATGCGAGAGGTCGTCGCGCTCATCAACAAACCGAGCGATAACCTCATCACAGAAATCACGCTCAAGGTCATCGGTAAAGAGACGCGCGGCGTCGGCGCCACGCAAGCAGGCATCGAAGCCGTGCGGGAGTTCCTTCAGAAAGCAGGGCTGGAGATGGGCGCGGTGCATATCGTGGACGGCTCAGGACTATCGCGCATCAACGGGGTCAGCGCCGAGAACCTCGTGCGGCTGTTGATTGCCATGCACCGCTCGCCCCACGCCGAAGCCTTCCGCGACTCGCTGCCTGTTTACGGCGTCGATGGCACGCTGCGCAATCGGCTGCGCGGCTCGCCTGTGCAGGGCAACGGGTTCGCTAAGACGGGCAGTTTGAACCGCGTGAGCAGCCTGTCGGGCTACCTGCGCACGCAAAGCGGACGCTATGTGGCGTTCAGCATCGTCATGAACGCCTACAACGCCGCCGCCAGCGACGCACGCAACCTCCAAGACCAGCTCGTCCTGCTGCTCTGGCAGCGGCTGTAGCGGTTATGGCTTGCGCAGCAGCGCAGCGAGCATCGTCGCAAACGCAACGATGCTGAGTATCATCGTGACGCCGCCGGGCATCCATTTGCCTGTGGTGAAGAATCGGTAGGCGAAGAAGACGCCCAGCGCGAGCGCGACCACCGCGCCCAAGCCGAAGCCCGCCGCAGGGTTGCGAAAGCTCAGCCCCAAGCCGAGCAAGAGCAACGCCGCCGCCGCCAGCCCATTCACCAGCGACACGACACTCTGCGCCTGTGTGTAGCCCATGACGCCGCCCGCCGCAATCATTATCGCGTAGAGCAGCAACACAACCTGATAAGCATTCATCGTAGCTCTCGCGAATTGTACCCGAGTGTACCCCCCTTACTGCGTCGGGGCAAACTGCAAGACAGACACCGTGCGTTCCCTCCCCGCGTGGGAACGCCGTAAAGATTGGCGTTCGGCAACTCGTGGTTCAGGAGCCGTCTCGTGCTTGACGCGTAGCACTTGAGAGCAGAGTCGTCAAAGCGAGCGGCGCAAAACCTGCAGAACCCTCTCCGCGCGAGCCTCCCAAGAGTGTTCCGCGACGCTTTGCATGCGCTGGTCTACACGCTTCGGACAGTGTGCGTCAACAAGCGCTGCGGAGAGCGCGTCGCGCCACTCGTCAACAGCACGCGCAGTGAGCGCCAAGTCGCCAAACTGGTGCAGGTCGTGGAAATAGGGAACGCTGACAACGGCTTTGCCAGCCGCAAGATATTCGTATAGCTTCAGTGGGCTTGCGCCGCGCGAGATTGGATTGTCTCGAAACGGGATGACGCACACATCAAGCCCCTTGAGATAGTTGGGTAGCGCCGAG
>CALGZO010000293.1 GCA_937934465.1 uncultured Fimbriimonadales bacterium
CTCTTGCTTGCGTGTTCGCGAAGTGGGTATACTTTGCGCTTGGAGGTTAGTATCGATGCCGAATATTAAGTCTGCGAAGAAGGCGTTATTGAAGTCGCGCGAGCGGTATCTGCGCAACCGCTCGACGAAGTCGGCGATTAAGACCTACACGCGCCGTGTGAAGCAGTTAGCGGAGAAGGGCGAAACGGAGGCGAGTATCGAGAACCTGCGCCGCGCGATTAGCCTCATCGACAAGGCGGTCAAGCGCGGCATCTTGCACAAGAACACGGGCAACCGCAAGAAGTCGCGTCTGATGATTGCGCTCAATAAGCGATTGGCGCAGCAGCAGGGCGACTCGGCGCAGTCGTGAGGTCGGTATGAACCGCGACGCACTGATTCAGTGGGTGGAGCAGCATACCGACGAGATGGTGCGCGATTTTCAGGCGTTGCTGCGTGCGCCGAGCGTGCGCAACGATGATGAACGCGCCCCGAACGCGCCGTTTGGTTCGGGCGTGCGCGAAGCGCTGGATGTCACACTTGCGATGGGCAATCGGTTCGGGCTGAACCCACGCGATTTCGACGGCTATGCCTGTGATATGACGCTGGGCGACGGCGCGGAGATGGTCGCTTCACTCAGCCATATCGATGTCGTGCCTGCAGGCAACGACTGGAAGTATCCGCCGTTCGGCGCGACCATCGATGACGGGTACATCTATGCGCGCGGCGCGACCGACAATAAGGGCGCGACTTTGGCAAGCATTTACGCCCTGCGCGCGCTGAAAGAGCTCGGCGTTCCGCTCAAGCGGCGCGTGCGCCTGATTATCGGCTGCGATGAGGAGAGCCGTTGGGAATGCATGCAACACTACATGGCGCAGGAGACGGAGCGTCCTGTATGGGGCGTCAGCCCCGACGCTGGGTGGCCCTTCATCTACGGCGAGAAGGGAATCGCCAATCTCTATCTGGAGAAGCGCATCGAGCCGACCGACGGCGTGCGCGTGCTGTGGGCGAAAGGCGGTGAACGGCACAACATGGTGCCCGACCGCGCC
Source organism: uncultured Fimbriimonadales bacterium (assembly GCA_937934465.1). GTDB lineage: Bacteria > Armatimonadota > Fimbriimonadia > Fimbriimonadales > GBS-DC > GBS-DC. Next base: position 1,026 of record CALGZO010000293.1, read on the forward strand.
GAGGCGCTTATCAACACGCCCCTGCAACCGACCACACCCATCGAGGATGTCGCGTGGCAGCCAGAGCCTACTGGTTGGCGCGTCGTCGCCCGAGGTAAATCCTCGCACGGCAGCCACCCCGAAGGCGGGGTCAACGCCGTCACGCGCCTGCTGGAAGCCATCGAGCCGCTGAACCTGCCCGACAACGAGCAGTGGCTCCACACCGTGCTGGAATGGTCGAAGTCGCTGGATGGCGCAGCGTTGGGAATCGCGCATTCGGACGAGCCGTCGGGCGCGCTCACCTCGAATCTCGGCGTGTTCGATTACGACGGCGCGCGCGTGCTGTGCGTGTTCAACATCCGCTACCCCGTCACTTGGACGCTGGACGCGCTGAAAGAGCGTCTGACGCCCGTGCTGGAGCGAACGGGCTTCCGCCTCAGCGAGGCGCGCCACACACCGCCGCTGTTCATACCGCCCGACACGCCGTTCCTACAAGCGATACTACAGACCTACCGCGAGGAGACTGGCGATTATGAGACCCAGCCGACGACGATGGGCGGGGGTACCTACGCCCGCACGATGCCGAACCTCGTGGCGATTGGCGCGGCGTTCGAAGGCGACGGCGAAGCCCACCAAGCCGACGAACGCATCAGCATCGAGAGCTTGAAAAAACTCGTGCGTTGCTACGCGCGGATTTTCGAACGGCTGGCGAATCTGTAGAGTCGCTGCAGCGCGCCTGCTCAAGCAACGGCGACGCGAGACGCCTCAAACAGCCGTATCTCGCGCACGGTCTTCTCTACCAAGTCGGTCTCCAGCGTCAAGCAAGGGTAGCCGTAGTACTCGGCAGGCGCGAGTTCCACCTGCTGCTCGCCGATAGTCGCCTTGCCTCGTTGGGCAGTGAACAGCAATAGTCCGAATCGATGCATCGCGCTCAGCGAGAGCAGCGAGAGCTCAAGATGGTCAGGCAGGCTGTTGAGTTTATAGCGCAGGCTGAGTCGCGCCTGCAGCCACTGCGTCAGCGCATGGGCGGTATGCCACTCGGCGTTGTGGTAGCGGGCGCGTCCGAGCAGGCGCATCAGCGCGTCCGCTTGCGATTGGGACTCCAGCACCGAAGGTCGCACCGTGATATGAAACGCGCCGTGAACTCGCACAACTTGCTCCAGTAGGTGGTTCGCCTGTGTGGGGCTGACCCATTCGATGGGGCGGTAGGCAATCAGGGGCACGCTGAAGAGGCGGTACGGTTCGCTCGGTCGGGCGGGGTTGGGCGGTCGGAAGGGGTGCGCCGTGCCGAAGGTGAAGCCGCTCGCTTGGGGATGGTAGCCTCCGCGCCCCAGCTCGCTCTGCAGCTGCGCCTGCTCCGCATAGTGATACAGCTCGGTGCAGCCGCGCCAGGTCAAGTCCGCCGCTTGCACGGCAGTGATTGCGCGCACGCCCGTAAAGCGACGCAAGTTATCCACTTGCCCTTGCAGCGTGCTGGCGCGACAAAACGACTCGCCATCAGGTTGGAAGCGTATGCCGATTTCATGCTCGCGCTTGGTCAGGTCGCGATAGAAGTTGGTGGGGTGGATTGCTTCCGTGAGGCACCAAGTGGCGCGCACGCCTGTAAGCGTCAGCAGGTGGTTGAGCGGCGTCTCGTA
>CALGZO010000294.1 GCA_937934465.1 uncultured Fimbriimonadales bacterium
TGTACGACATCCAAGCCATCCTCGACTCGTTTATCGTGATGCTGCTTCAGGACTTCGGGCTGGACACTGGCTCGATTCGCGTCCAATCGGTTAACCACGACATCACGGATTATCTGGGCGAGGTGCGTCACTTGTTCGCGGAGGCGATTGGTTCGGCGATTACCGCCAGCGATGAGATTTCGCACGCTTCGGGCACCTTGCGCGAGACCACCGAGCAGGCGCAGTTGGCAGTGAGTCAGATTGCCTCCGCGATCGAGCAAGTGGCGCGGGCGACCACGCACCAAGCATCGCAAATCCATCACGCCGCCGAGTCGACGCGCACCCTGAACGAAGGCGTGCAGACCGTCTCCAAAGGCGTCGAGGAACAGGCGCAGGCAGTGCAACGCGCGACGCTTGCGATTGACCAAGTTGGCGGCAAAATCCGAGTCACCGCCGAAAAAGTGCGCATGATGGGCGAACACTCACAACGCATCGGTGAAATGATTGAGGTGGTGAACCAAATCGCGTTCCAGACGCACCTACTTGCGCTGAACGCGGCGATTGAAGCCGCACGAGCGGGCGAGGCGGGGCGCGGGTTCGCCGTCGTCGCCAAAGAGGTGCAACAACTCGCCGAACGCTCCGCCCAATCCGCCAAGGATGTTAGCAACCTGGTGAACCAAATCCGCGCCGTCGTGTCCGACGCCGTGAACGCGATGGAGCAATCTACGCAGCAGTTCGAAAACGAGTTGGTAACCGCCGTGCGCGAGGTGAGCCAAATAGTGGAGCAGTATCGTGAGGTCGCGCGCAGTATGGCGCACAGCGCAGAGCAGGTGCGTCAATCGATGGACGAGGTCGCCAGCTCGGGCGAGCAGACGAGCGCCGCCGCGCAGGAAGTGAGCGCATCGAGCCAAGAGCTCGCCGCGCAAGCGCAAGAGGTTGCACGCTGGGCGAACGACCTGTACCAAATCGCCGAGCATCTGAGCCAAGCGCTCAGCGCGTTCCACCGCAAAGCCACAAACAACGCAGCGCGCGCCGCCTAACCCAAGCAATTACGCCTACATCCTCAAGGTTCCCCCTACTGCGTAGGGGGAACCTGAAGACAGGAGTGCGCCTGCAACAGCATAGTCGTCGGCGGGGACGCCGACGCTACATTCGTGGCACGGACAAGAATGTCCGTGCTACGAGGGGCTACTCTATCAGCTCTTCGGGCGTGAACCACAAGTTCAACTCATACGCCGCCGCTTCGGGGTCGGACGAGCCGTGGATGATGTTCTGCTCGATGTCCAAGCCGAAATCGCCGCGTATCGTGCCAGGCGCAGCGTTGGCAGGGTTCGTCGCGCCCATCATCTGACGGGTCACCTCAATCGCGTTCGGACACTCCAGCACCATCGCCACGACAGGACCCGAGGTGATGAAGTTCACGACGCTCTCAAAAAACGGCTTGTCGCGATGCACGGCGTAGTGCTGCTCGGCGAGCTCGCGTGTGGGCTGCACCATCTTCAAGCCAACAATACGAATGCCGCGCCGTTCGAACCGCTGAATAATCTCTCCGACTAACCCACGGCGCACGCCGTCGGGCTTAACAAAAATCAGAGTGCGTGTGGTCATATATGCCTCCTTATTCGATTCATGCTCTCTAAGGCGCACGAAGCGCAGGCGAATTATACCAGTGCGCAGGGTACACTTTGCTCATGGTGCGCGTGGTACGCACACAGGCGGAGTTCCACGACGCTATGCGCAAGGCGCAGCCAGGCGACTGGATACAGATCGATGCGCCTGAGTTGGCGGGCGGGCTGTATGTGGAAGGCGTATCGGGTACATCCAACCAGCCGATACGCCTAAGCGCACGCAATCCCCAACGCCCTGCCGTCATTCGTGGGGGCAGTCGGGGCATCCAACTCAGCCGATGCGCACACTGGCACATTAGCGACCTGCGCTTCGAGGGGCAGACTGCCCACTGCCTCAACATCGACGACGGCGGCGTGCGCACGCGACCTGTGAACGGAATCGTCCTCAGCCGACTGGAGCTGCGCCACGCAGGCACGCAGGGCAACACAGAAGCCATCAAACTCTCCGGGCTGACCGAGTTCACTCTCGAAGCGTGCCGCATTCACAACTGGGGACGCGAGGGTCAAGGCGTCGATATCGTGGGCTGTCATCACGGGCAGATACGCGACTGCTGGCTCCGCGCACGCGACGATTGGGGCGTCGGCGTCCAGACAAAAGGCGGCTCGAGCCAGATTCAGATTGTGCGCTGTCGGTTCGAATACGCGGGTAGACGCGCAATTAACATCGGCGGCAGCACAGGGTTGGAATACTTCCGCCCGCCGCTCGAATCGGGCAAGACACACGCCGAAGCGCGAGCCATCACGGTCGAGCGTTGCGAGTTCATCGGCTCCGAAGCGCCGATTGCCTTCGTGGGCGTGGACGGCGCGCTGGCGCAATACAACACTTTCTATATGCCGACGCGCTGGATCCTGCGCATCTTACAGGAGACCACCCATGCAGGGTTTGCGCCGTCGCGGGGCGGCGTGTTTCGGCGCAATATCGTCGTGTTCCACTCGGCGCGTTGGGCGTCGGGCGGCGTGAATGTCGGCGCGAACACCGCGCCCGAAACCTTCCGATTCCAAGAGAACTGGTGGTATTGCGCGGACAATCCAAGCCGTAGCCAGCCGCGCTTGCCCGCGCCTGAGACGGACGGCGTGTACGGGCGCGACCCGCGCCTGCGCGACCCCGAATCAGGCGATTTGCGCTGTGCGCCCGATAGTCCCGCCCGCGACTACGGCGCATGCTACAATTCCCGTTAGCTATGCCCCGAACGCGCGTGCAGTATGTCTGTTCAGAATGCGGCTACAGCGCGCCCCGTTGGATGGGTCAGTGCCCTGAATGTGGCGCGTGGAACACGCTGCAAGAGGAAGCCGTCGCCCCTGCGCGACCCGCTTCGTCCGCCCGCGCTTCTGCGCGTCCAACTCCGACCGCCGTACACGCGCAGCCGATTGCGCACCTCAGCGAAACCGCCGAGACGCGCCTGCCCACAGGCATCGACGAGTTCGACCGCGTGCTGGGCGGCGGGGTTGTGCCCGGCTCGCTCATCTTGCTGGGCGGCGAACCCGGTATCGGCAAAAGCACGCTGCTACTCCAAGCGGCGCACGGACTCGCGCAGCACGGCGTGGTGGTCTACCTCACTGGCGAGGAGTCGCTGCGCCAGCTGCAGATGCGCGCCCGACGCCTGAACACGCTCGCCCCGAACCTCCGCGCCGTCGCCGCCGCCGAGCTGGAGACCGTACTAAGCGTGCTGCACGCCGAGCAACCCGCCGTCGCGGTCATCGACTCGGTGCAGACGCTCTACACCGCCTCGTTAGACAACCCGCCCGGCACGGTCTCGCAAATTCGCGCCTGCGCCGCCGCGCTGCAGCAAATCGCCAAAGAGCAGGAGATTGCGCTGCTGCTCATCGGGCATGTCACCAAAGAGGGCGCAATCGCAGGTCCCAAAGTGCTGGAGCATCTGGTGGATGTGGTGCTATACTTTGAGGGCGACCCGCAGGGGCTGTTCCGTGTGCTGCGCGCGAGCAAGAACCGCTTCGGCGCGACGGACGAGATTGGCGTGTTCGATATGCAGTCGGAGGGGCTGGTGGCTGTGCCGAACCCTTCGGAGCGACTGCTTGCCGAGCGTGCTGCGGACGCGCCCGGCTCGGTGGTGTTCCCGCTTTTGGAAGGTAGCCGCGCGATGTTAGTGGAGATTCAAGCACTCACGACGCCCTCGTTCCTGAACACGCCGCGCCGCGTGATAACGGGGCTGGGCTACGAACGGGTGAGCTTGGTGCTGGCGGTGATGGAGAAACGGTTGGGGATGCGGATGCTCTCGCATGATGTGTTTGTGAACGCGGCGGGGGGCGTTCGGGTGTTCGAGCCTGCCGCCGATTTAGCCGTGCTGATTGCGGTGGCGTCGGCGATGCGCAACACGCCGTTGCGCCCCGACTTGGTGGTGTTCGGCGAGGTGGGGTTAGGGGGCGAGGTGCGTGGGGTTCCGCGACTGGAGGCGCGCCTGCAAGAAGCGGCGCGATTGGGCTTCCAGCACGCGATTGTACCGCGCAGCAACCTCCAACGCCCGCACGACCGCCTGCCGCTATCGGCGTTGCCAGCGCGTACCGTGCAGGAAGCGGTAGGTCTTGCGCTCGGCGCACGACGCGAGCCGCGCCGTCGCGACGAATCTTCCCCATTTGAGGACGCCGAGCCTTAAACAGAGCCGCCCTCCCTTGCAGGAGGGCGTACTCTGCCGGTGTTCGCTTGAGGAGGTAAGCCTTGCTTAGTTGCCGAATCCGCGTCCGCCGCCGAAGCCGCTGCCGCCGCCGCGCGGCGCGCCCTGTGCGCCGCCGCGTCCGCCGCCCCACAGCATCGGGCGACCGCCCTCAAACTGGAACGGCTTGCCCTGCATCTGCTGCCACTGCTGACGCTGGGCGGGGGTCAGCACTTCCAGCATCTGCTTCTCCATCTGCTCGCGCAACTGCTGCAGGTTCTGACCGCCCTGACCGAAGCCGCCGCCCTGAAACTGCTCGCGCAGCTGCTGCATCTGCTGCATCACGATACCCTGCAGACGCGAACGCTGCTCTTGGGTGAGTTTGAGTTCGTTCGCCACATCCTCTTGCAAGAACGCGCTCGGTCCCATCGCCTGCAGCTCAATCTCGCGCAGTCGCTTCTTCTGCGACTCGTTCAACACGCTGGTCGGGTCGTTCTTCTGCCACAGCTCTTGCATCTTCTGGCGTCGCTCTTGGGGGGGCAGGTTGCGCAGTTCCTGCATCGCGGCGCGCTGGTTCTCCTGCATCTGGCGGATTTGGTTCTTCTGTTGCTCGGTCAGGTTCAACTCGCGCTGCACATCGGCTCGCTGGAGCAGCATGCCCGACATCATGCCCGCGCCGCCCATCATCATACCGAAGCCCTGTCCGCGCGGTCCCTGTCCGCCCTGCCCGCGTTGCTGCCCGAAGCCGCTCTGGGCGAACGCGCCGCCCACTAACGCCACGGCGAAAATGCTTACGGCAATCCATCGAAGTGTCATAGTCGTCATCAGCCTCCACCTGCCTTCGACGCCAAAAAAGCGGGGATGTTCACTCCTGCAGCCCAAGCAGGAGAATGCGCCACGCGCTCGAATCCCACACTCGATGGCTCCGCTGTTTGAGACTCAGTTGCCGCTGCCGTTGCATGCGCGGGGCAAGGTGCGTGACCTCTATCGGGTGGGCGAGCAACTGCTCATCGTTGCGACCGATCGGCTCTCGGCGTTCGATGTGGTGTTGCCGACGCCAATCCCCGACAAGGGGCGCGTCCTCACGCAGCTCAGCGCGTTTTGGCTACGCAAGTTTGAGGCGTGGATGCCGCACCATATGGTGAGCATAGAGTGGGCGGCGATTGCCGATGCGCTGCGCGAGTCAGGCGTCGCCGACCCCGACGCATATCGCGAGCAGTTGGAGGGGCGCACGATGTTGGCGCGTCGCGCGACGCCGTTCCCCATCGAGTGCGTGGCGCGGGGCTACATCGCAGGGTCGCTATGGAAGGAGTATCGCGCAGCAGGGGGCGAGCAAGCCGACGCGCCGATTACCCTGCACGGCGTCTCGCTCCCGCCGCGCCTGCGCGAGTCGGACGCGCTGCCCGAACCTGTCTTCACGCCCGCCACAAAAGCCCACACAGGGCACGACGAGAACATCAGCTTCGAGCAGGCGTGCGCACGAATCGGCGTGGAGACAGCGGCGCGACTGCGCGACTACACCATGCGCCTCTACCAAGAGGCGCACGCCTACGCTCGCACGCAGGGCATTCTGCTCGCCGACGCCAAGTTCGAGTTCGGCGTCGACGCGCAGGGGCACATCATACTCATCGACGAGGCGCTGACGCCCGATTCGTCGCGCTTTTGGGACGCAGCGCACTACGCGCCTGGCAAGCCCCAGCCGAGCTTCGACAAGCAGTTCGTGCGCGACTACTTGGAATCTATCGGATGGAACAAGCAGCCGCCTGCGCCGGCGTTGCCCGAATCGATAGTAGCGCAGACGGCGGCGCGGTATCGCGAGGCGTTGCGTCGGCTGACGCAGGCTCAGCTGCGCGGCGAGATGACCACATAGCGGTTCGGCTCGTCGCCCTCGCTGTAGGTCATCACTTCGGGGTCGTCCTTGAGCGCTTGATGCACGACGCGCCGCTCGTGCGGCGGCATGGGGGGCAGCACCGCTTCCTCGCCGCGCTGTTTGACCTCGTTCGCAATGGCGATGACCTGATTGCGCAGGCGTTCCGTGCGTCGGCGTCGCCAGCCCGCGCCGTCCAGCACCACGCGCACCTGCGGATCAATCACGCGCGGCACGATATTGTTCAGCAGGAACTGCAACCGATCCAGCACCTCGCCGTTCTTGCCCACCAGGACACTCGCGTCGCGTCCCACCAGCTCCACTTCCACATAGCGCCCGTGCGAGTGGCGCAGCACCGCCTGCACTTGAAGCCGCAGGCGACGCACAAAGTGGTCTACATAGTCGGCTGTCTTCCGCGCGACCTGCGGGGTCACTACATACGGCTGCTCCTCGCCAATCAGCGTGGCGCGCACGCGCGGGGGGTTCTCCTCCAGCACTTCAAACTCCACCTGCGCGTTGCGACTGACGCCCAACATGCCTAACGCGCGGTTCTTCGCCTCTTCAAGGGTGTTGCCTGTTGCTTCCACAGATGTCATTATGCCCTCCTTCTCATTTGCGCTTCGAGCGTTTCTTCGGCGGCTGATAGCCCGTCGGCTTGGGCTTCTCCGCCGAGCCGTTGCGCTGTTCCTGCGAGTCGGAGCCGTCCACTGGAGTCAGCTCAGGCGCAGGCGTGCGCATGTAAAGTTTGTAATGCGCTGTGTAGAACACATTCGTCAGCAGCCAGTAGAGAATGAACGCCGCCGGGAAGCGAAACTGCCACGAGAACACCAACAGCATCAGCGTCGTGAAGACCGCCATCGTCTTCTGCATCTGCGCTTGCGAGGGGTCAGTGATGGTCAGGCGGCTCGTGAGGTACATGCTGGCGGCGTAGAGCAGTACCAGCGGCGCATCGAACTGCCCCAAATGCGCGCCCACCAATCCCGGAAAGCGCGCCGCCATGTCGGGGTTAATCCACAGAAAATGCCCCGCACGGAACTGTACCTGATAAATCAGAAATGCATTATACACCAAAATCAGGAACGGTATGGGCAGCAGCGCGTACAGACAGCCGCCCATGGGGTTCACGCCGTACTTTTTGTAGAGCGCCATCTGCCGTTGCATCAGCTCCTGCCCTGTGTATTTCTGTTGCAGCTCTTGCAGTTTCGGCTGCAGTTGCAACATTTTGCGCATGCTGGCGAACTGGCGGTTCACAAGGGGCACTTGGATGAGGCGTATCACAGCGGCGATGAAGAAGATGCCCAGTATGAACCGTCCGTCGCCCGCGAAGTTGAATAACCGCATCACGGCGTCCAGCACGCGATAGCTCGGCAGCTGCCCCATTTCCTCGTCGATTTTGCGCGACACCTGCTCCAGCAGGGGCAGCCCCTGCTCTTTGTAGACCTGCGTGTTGGGGTAGAGCTCTTCCAGTTGGCGCAGGCGGTTGTACGCTTCGCGAGCGTCTTGTTTATCCTCGTAGTAGATTTTTGCTTCGAGCAGGATGCCCAACGCGCCGAACTCCGCCCCGCGATAGCGCGTGGCTAACTCCTGCGCGCGGCGCGACGCCTCCACATAATCTTTCTCCGCACGCAGCTGCTCAATCTCAGCGACTATCTGTTCGGGCTGCTTGTCGGACACGGGCGGGCGGGAGAAGTAGCTCCAGCCCATAATCACCAGCAGCCAGATAATCATCGAGACCACTAAAGTCTGCGTGAACAGTTTCCTCTGGTCAATAGGATCAGGTTGTGCCATGATAATTGCCTCACCTAACTTCCGTAGCACGGACATTCTTGTCCGTGCG
>CALGZO010000295.1 GCA_937934465.1 uncultured Fimbriimonadales bacterium
CCCATCACCTGCACATGCACTGTGCGGGTGCGCGGGCGCGTGTCGAAATCGATAAGCACAATCTGTTGCCATGCGCCGAGCGTCATTCGTCCGCCGACGATGGGCACAGTGAGCGAGGGACCAATCAGCGAGGCGCGGATATGCGCGTGCCCGTTGTCGTCGTGCCAGCGCGCTTCGTGGGCGTAGGGCGCGTCGCGCGGCGCGAGACGCTCCAGAGCCGTCCGCATATCTTGGACAAGCCCAGGTTCGAACTCGATGGTCGTAATCGCGGCGGTGGAGCCAACGACGAACACCACAGCCACGCCGTTCACCACACCGCTCTCTAAGATTGCCTGCTCCACGCCGCCTGTAATATCGTGCATATCGTCGTTGCCGCGCGTGGCAACGGTAAACCGCCCTGAGTAGACCATCGTGGGAATTGTACCTGAAGAATAGCCCCTCTCCTCTGGGTTCCCCCTGCTGCGTAGGGGGAACCGTTCTCACGCAAGTGTGGGTGGACAATAGCGCCTTTGGGCTATGACGCGCGCTGGATGTCCTCTTGGGTCAGTACCTGCGGGTCTTTGCGCTCGGTTACGGTCTCTTCTGTGATGACAACGCGCTTGATGTTGGGGTTGGAGGGCGCTTCGTACATCACATTGAGCATGATTTCTTCGAGGATGGCTCGCAGGGCGCGTGCGCCAGTGCCGCGTCGGATGGCTTCACGGGCGATGGCTCTGAGCGCGCCTTCCTGAACCACCAGCTCCACGCCGTCGAGCTCGAAGAACTTCTGGTACTGGCGCACCAGCGCGTTTTTGGGTTCCACCAAGATTCGCGCGAGCGTCGCCTCGTCCAGCGCTTCTAAGGTCGCCACCACAGGCAGGCGTCCAATGAACTCTGGGATCATCCCGAACTTGAGCAGGTCTTCAGGCATCACATGTTGCAACAGGTCGCCCACCTGTCGCTTGCGTTTGCTTTCGGGGTTGGAGCGGAAGCCCATCGTCTGGTCGGTGAGGCGTCGCTCGATGATTCTTTCCAGCCCATCGAACGCGCCGCCGCAGATGAACAGGATGTTGGAGGTATCGATCTGGATGAACTCTTGGTGGGGGTGCTTGCGCCCGCCTTGGGGAGGCACATTGGCAACAGTGCCCTCCAAGATTTTGAGCAACGCCTGTTGCACGCCCTCGCCCGACACATCGCGCGTGATGGATGGGTTGTCGGATTTACGGGCGATTTTGTCGATTTCGTCGATGTAGATGATGCCGCGCTCGGCGGCTTTGATGTCCATATCTGCGGCTTGGACGATGCGCAGTAGGATGTTCTCCACATCCTCGCCCACATAGCCCGCTTCCGTGAGCGCGGTGGCGTCGGCAATCGCGAACGGCACATTCAGGATTCGCGCGAGGGTCTGCGCCAGCAGGGTCTTGCCGCTGCCAGTGGGACCAATCAGCAGAATGTTGCTTTTTTGAAGCTCCACATCGCTGCCCGCGCCTGCCTTGACGCGCTTGTAGTGGTTGTAGACCGCCACAGAAAGCACACGCTTCGCGCGCTCCTGACCCACCACATATTGGTTCAGCACGCGGTAGATGTCTTTCGGTTTGGGCACGGTATCGACCGAGCCGATGGGGTGTGAGACAGGCGATGCGCCCCCCTGCTCTGTCTTGAGGATGTCATTCGCCAGCTTCACGCAGTCGGCGCAGACCCCCCCGTACATGCCCAGAATAAGCTTGCGCACCTGCTCCCGCGACTTGCCGCACAGCACACACCGATCAGTCATGCGAGTATCGTTCATTCGAGCCACTGGCAACCTCCTATTAGCGACCGCTGCGGTCTAAGACATGATCGATTATTCCATACTCTTTCGCCTCTTGGGCGGACATGAAGTAGTCGCGGGCGGTATCTTGTTCCACGCGCTCGATGGGCTGTCCCGTGTGTTTGTGGAGGATGTTGTTGAGGATATCTTTGTAGCGCAGCACCTCACGGGCTTGGATTTCGATATCGAGCGCGGTGCCTTGGAACCCTGCGTGGACTTGGTGGATCATGATGCGTGCGTGGGGCAAGGCGTAGCGTTTGCCAGCGGCGCCCCCAGCGAGCAGCACCGCCCCCATGCTCGCGGCTTGCCCGATGCAGATGGTGGCGACATCGGGACGAATCATCTGCATCGTGTCGTAGATGGCTAAGCCTGCGCTCACCACCCCGCCGGGCGAGTTGATATACATATCGATGTCTTTATCGGGGTCTTCTTTCTCCAAGAAGAGAAGCGACGCCACGATGAGGTTCGCTATATCGTCGTTGATGGGCGTGCCCACGAACACGATGCGGTCTTTGAGCAGGCGCGAGTAGATATCGTAGGCGCGCTCGCCGCGCGCGGTCTGCTCAACCACCATCGGAATCAATTGATTTTTCCAGTTGCTCATAGTTAGGCTCCTACCTCTGTATTTTGGACGATTGCCATCAGTTTTTGGAGCGCACGCTCGATGCGCAGTTCTTGGCGCACGCGATTGCGGAATTCGGGGTCTTCCAGCAGGCGCACGCGCTGCGCGGGGTCTTCAATAGTTTCCAGCATCGTGCGCACGACGGCATCGACCTCTGTGTCATTGACTTCGATGCCTTCTCGGTCGGCGATAGCCATAAGGATATAGGTGTTCTGCAGGCGGGTGATGCCACGCTCGCGCAGTTGTTCGAGGATTTGCTGTTGTGTCATGCCCGACTGTTGCATGAACATTTCGGGGGTCATGCCGTTGGCTTGGAGTTCTTCGGCGAAGTCGCGGGCTTCCTCGCGCAGTTGGTCTTCGATGACGACTTCGGGCATATGCACAGTGCTGCGTTCGCGCAGGGCTGCCAGTGCTTGCGCCTGGGCTTGTTCTTGGAGGTAGTTTATCTTCTGCGCAGTGATGCGTTCGCGCAGCTGCTCGCGCATCTCGTTCAGGTCGGTGTATTGCATGCTCTGGGCGAAGGCGTCGTCGATATTGGGGTACACAGGTGTATGCACGCGCTGCAGTTCCACCGCGACATGTAGGGTCTTGCCTGCGAGTTCGGGGTCGTCGAAAGTTTCGGGGAAGGTAAGCGTTGCCTCTTTGGTCTCGCCCTCGCGCATGCCCGATAGCAGGTTATCGAGTTCGCCGAAGGTTTTGCCCAGCGTCACCAAGTAGCGATTGGGTTTTGCGTCTTCGGCTTCCAGCGACTTGATTGCGATGACGAGTCGGTCGTCAGGTTGGGCGGCGCGGTCGGGCGCGTGCTGCAAGCGCATCATCTGCTCGCGAATCGACTCCAGCGCTTGGTCGACCTCTTCATCGGTGGTCTCCTGTGGGGGGATGGGGAAGCGCAGGTCGTGATATTCGCCCAGCGGCTCCACCTTGGGGCGCAGGGGCACGGTGACTTTGAAGCGGAACGGCTCGCCCTCTTGGAGCCGTTCGATTTCGACGCGCGGCGCGCGGTAAGGCTCTAACTGCTCGTGTTGCAGGGCTTTGGGCACGAATTCTTCCATCATTAGTTCGCCTACGGCGCGGCGCAGTTGCTCATCGGGGATGAGGCGGCGGACAGCGCTGATTGGGGCTTGTCCTGGTCGAAAGCCGGGCACGCGCACGCTTTTGCCGAATAGTCGCACCGCGCGTTCGAACATGCGCTGGGTGGTCGGCGCGTCGACTTCGACGGTGAGTTGCACAGTCGCGGGCGCAGGCTCCTCGCGACTTAGGATTTGAAAGGATTGGATGGGCTGTGCTTGCATGATGACGCCTCTATATGAGAATGGAGCGGGAGACGGGATTCGAACCCGCGACCCTCTCGTTGGCAACGAGATGCTCTACCACTGAGCTACTCCCGCACATCATTAATTATACCCGATTTTGGTGGGCGAGGGGAGACTCGAACTCCCACGGGCAGTGCCCACCAGATCCTAAGTCTGGCGTGTCTACCATTCCACCACTCGCCCGCGTGGTGGTGCCGAGGGGCGGATTCGAACCGCCGACACCCGGATTTTCAGTCCAGTGCTCTACCTCTGAGCTACCTCGGCATGGCGGGGCTGACGGGACTTGAACCCGCGACCTCTAGCGTGACAGGCTAGCGCTCTGACCTGGCTGAGCTACAGCCCCACTTTGTGCGCTCGCTGGTGGGCGAAGCAGGGCTCGAACCTGCGACCTCTTCCTTGTAAGGGAAGCGCTCTCCCAGCTGAGCTATTCGCCCGATGTCTCAGGCGAGTTATATTATACCATATCCCTGTCCACCCTTGTCAAGGGGTTAAGAGGGTGTTCGAGAAATCACACTTACCCCCAATCCCTCTCCTACGCAGTGGAAGAGGAAGTCTCCGTTGCAGTGCGCACGCGCAAAGCCCTATCTCCCAAAGCGCATAAGGGAACATCTTTTGAGTTTACACACAGTGTTGGGGCGTTTGTTGGACCCCCTCCCCAACCCCTTGACTTTTTGGCAGTTATGTGGTATAATTTATAGTACCTTTGCAATCACCAGAATCATTCTGGTGTCATTCTGGTGCGTGAAGAATGCATGGTGAAGAATGCGTGACTTGTGGTGGTGTCAACACTGCCACGAAGTGCAGCTGCAAAAAAACACAAAGGAGGCTCTATGCGATACAAGATAACTGTAGGGCTAGCGACCCTACTCATCGTAGGTGGTACCGCGCAAACTGCCGTACCCCATGAGACGCTCCGCAGCCTGTTGGGGCTGTCCATACTACGCCGTGCCTTTCAGTGGCATCGTACCGTTGCTGAGTACGATGCAGAATTTCGTCTGCTCGCCTACGACCCTCTGCTCCAAGACTACCGCCGCGAAATATTCGCTCTTTGGCTGAACCGAGATCTTTCACTGCTGTCTCAGTTAGCCATTCGTGCGGAAACATATGGGCAGAGCTATACTGCCTCGCCTGCTTTTGCCCAGTGGTGGGACGGTAATGAGTCCCACAGCCTCGAACTGCCTACGAACCCGCTGGACCCCCAAGCGGTTTGGATAGGTCCCTTCGGCGATACGGCAGCAGGCGCGGCGACGCTGGATGCCAACTATAGGATTAGCGACCTTTGGAGTCAGGATTTCGTACAGAATATCCAAGTCGCTCAGGGCGTTCACACCTTCCAAATCCGTAATCGCAGCAACGAGATAGAAACCCTAACCTATCCCTACTGGGAAGTAAAAATCCGCACACAACGCTATGAAGTGATTGTGCGTGTGGGGAAGGAGACGCCCATCATTTTGTACTATAGCAAGTCCAAAGAAGGGCGTGTGTTTTGGGAGGAAACTTGGTACCCGCTTCGTTGGAGGTGAAAGCATGCGTCTTTGGATTGCTGTGGGATTAGTCATTGCGACACTAAGCAGCGCTTGCGCGAGCCGAGGCGCTGCGTTCTGGGAATGCTTCGGAGAACTCAATACAGGAGGCGTTCAGTGTGGAAGAGCCTGCAACGAGTGTAAACGACAGACAGGTTCTGCCGTCATCTGCAACTCGGTGTGTGGAATGCGTACCATCCCTGCAGGTTCACATACTGGCGTCGTAATTCACTGAACTTAGCCCTGCGAGCGTTGGCGTTCCCAACGCTCGCAACTCAAGGAGGTTTCTCATGAGACTTTTAGGTTTGCTGATGAGCCTTGTGTTCCTCTCAAACGCGTCGTCGCAACAGTTTCCGCGGCTGTGTGAGGATCAATCCCTTTTAGAACGCGCACAAACGATGCAGCTTTCTCTCTCTGAAGCACGGCAAGCGTTTGAACATACACTCGTCCACTCGCAAGACCCACGCCAGATTGCCGTGCACACCCGCGTACTCTTTCTTGCCGTGTTGATGCTGCGCAACGATTTGGCATCCCGCTACCATCAGCGCTCCGATGCCCCCGTGTCGCCTCCTATAAGCGAGTCGGAGTCTCGCCATCTGCTCCAGTTTATCCAGGAACTGATGACTGTGGAGGCAACTCTGCTTGCTCTGGAGGAAACTGCGCTGCGTGAAGCGGCGAAGCAGTACCCCCAACTGGAAAAAGACCGCAAGGTGACTCAGTGGCTCCAGCACAATCAAAACATGCGTAAGAGACTGATGACAAAATCATCACGAACGGGGCTTTCAGTTCGAGAGTTCCCGCGTGTTCGCTGGGAAGACCGTCAGCGCATCGCTGAGCGCGTCATACGCACTCTTCAAGAATGTGAATACAAACCAGCGCAACTTACTGAAAAAGGCGAACTGGTTCGCGAAGAGATAGTGAAACTGCCGCAAGGGCTGGAACGGTTTGCTTTGCATCCGCTGCCATGGCGCAAGGAAGAAGGCGACCTTTAGTTATCACCCCGCTCACAGAGGCTCCCTGTGAAAGAGACTGTGAGCAGTTGAGGTAGGCTATGAGGCGCTTCGCTGGCTCGGCTTGACAGATGCTCTGCATCAGATGATACTTTGTCGCGCTGAGCACAGCGAGGCATCTCAGTCGCCGACCCTCGAATCTTCAACGCCTTCAGGGTTCAAGGGGCAATTCGCCTGAAGTTGCCCCTACATCGCGCGGCGAGGCTACGCTTCGACGCCGATGGCTTGCAGCACTGCGTGGGCGTTCGCCACAGCCATGCGCCCGTCATAGCCGTCGAAGGGGGGCGTCTCGTTGTAGAGGATGGCGCGGATGAAGCTGCGCAGCTCCCACAAGTACGGTTCAGGCGCGCCAATC
>CALGZO010000296.1 GCA_937934465.1 uncultured Fimbriimonadales bacterium
TCGATGCGTTCCGCCTCTATCTGGCGCGCCGCCAAACACAGCCCATACGCCGCCGCAATCCCAATCGCAGGCGCGCCGCGCACCTTCATCACGCGAATCGCCTCCGCTACGCCGCGCCAATCATCGAACTCCTCAATCACCACGCGCTCGGGCAACTGCGTCTGATCGAGAATCGCCACAATCCCGTCGCGCCACGCCACTGGTTCCACTCGCATCGTGGGAAGGATACCCCATTTTCAGGGTACACTAAAAGGCGGATGCCAGTCATCGAGAGCTACATCGACCCGAACGACGCCGAGTTTCAAGCGAACAAGGCGCATTATGAGTCGCTGTTGCAGGAGTATCGCGCGGCGTTGGCGTGGGCGCAGGGCGGCGGCGGCGCGGAAGCCCTCGCCAAGCACCGCGCGCGCAATAAACTCACCGCGCGCGAGCGCATCGACGCACTGATTGACCCCAACACGCCGTTTCTGGAACTCGCGCCGCTCGCCGCTTACCACATGTATAACAACGAAGCGCCGTGCGCAGGCGTGGTGGCGGGCGTGGGCGTCATTCACGGCAAGGAGTGCATGATTGTCGCCAACGACGCCACTGTCAAGGGCGGAACCTACTTCCCCATCACGGTCAAGAAGCACCTGCGCGCGCAGGAGGTCGCGCTGGAGAACCGCCTGCCCTGTATCTATATGGTCGATTCGGGCGGCGCGTTTTTGCCCTTGCAAGCCGAAGTGTTCCCCGACCGCGACCATTTCGGGCGCATTTTTTACAATCAGGCGCGAATGTCGGCGTTAGGCGTTCCACAAATCGCGATTGTGATGGGTTCCTGCACGGCGGGTGGCGCGTATGTGCCTGCGATGAGCGACCAGACGATTATCGTGAAGCAGCAAGGCACGATTTTTCTGGGCGGTCCGCCGCTGGTCAAAGCCGCCACAGGCGAGGTGGTCAGCGCGGAGGAGCTCGGCGGCGCGGATGTGCATACCCGCCTGTCGGGCGTCGCCGATTACTTCGCCGACGACGACCTGCACGCCATCCAGATTGCCCGCGAGATTGTGGCGAATCTCAACCTGCGCAAGGAGCTGACCGCCGACTGCCAACCGCCTGAGGAACCCCTGTATGACCCCGCTGAGATTTACGGCATCCTCCCGCGCGACCCGCGCCAGCCGTTCGAAGTGCGCGAGGTGATTGCCCGAATCGTGGACGGCAGCCGCTTCTTGGAGTTCAAGGCGCGGTTCGGGCAGACGCTGGTGTGCGGCTTCGCGCACATTCACGGCTTCCCCGTCGGCATCGTCGCCAATAACGGCATCCTGTTCTCGGAGAGCGCGCTCAAGGGGGCGCACTTTATCGAAATCTGTTGCCAGCGGCGCATCCCACTGGTGTTCCTGCAGAACATCACGGGCTTCATGGTAGGCAAGAAGTACGAGAACGAGGGCATCGCCAAGCACGGCGCGAAGATGGTGACGGCAGTCGCGAACGCCGAAGTGCCCAAGTTCACTGTGATTATCGGCGGCTCCTACGGCGCGGGCAACTACGCCATGTGCGGGCGCGCCTACCAACCGCGCTGGCTCTGGATGTACCCCAACGCGCGTATCGCCGTGATGGGCGGCGAGCAGGCGGCGAATGTGCTGCTCACAGTGAAGTTAGACCAGCTCGCCGCGAAAGGGCAGACGATGAGCGAGGCGGAACAGGCGGCGTTCAAGCAGCCGATACTGGATAAGTACGCGGAAGAGAGCAGCGCGTATTACAGCACAGCGCGCCTGTGGGACGACGGCATCATCGACCCTGTGGACACGCGCACGGTGCTGGCGCTCGCGCTCGCCGCCGCCTACAACGCGCCAATCCCCGACACCAAGTTCGGCGTGTTCAGGATGTAGCGCGCGTCTGCCGATAATTGTGCCTGATGGCGGACGAGGAGCGCACAGAACAGGCGACGCCGCGCAAGCGACAGGAGGCGCGTAAGAAGGGGCAGGTCGCCCGCTCCACCGAGATTAACGGCGCGGCGCTGTTTCTGGGGCTGGTGCTGCTGCTGCCCGTGTCGATGCGCTGGGGCGGCGAGCGGCTGCTTACGGCGTTCCAGCAACAGATGATGCAGGCAGGCATGATGCGCCCCTCCGACGCTATGTTGCTCAGCGCGTTGGCGTTCCTTGCCCCGCTGTTGGCAGGCGCGTTCCTGATTGCGCTCGTCGCCAACGCGATGCAGGTCGGAATCTATCTCACGGCGCAACCCCTGCAGCCCGATTTGAACCGTATCAATCCCGTGCGCGGCTTCCAACGGCTCTTCTCGCAACGCTCCGCAGTGGAGCTGCTCAAAGCCGTTCTGAAGTTCGGGCTGATTGCGTGGGTCGCGTGGCGCACCTTGCAAGCCGAGACCGAACGGCTCGTGTTTGCAGGGCAGCTGCCGATGCCCCACGCACTTGCCCCGATGACCGACGCGCTCTATCAGGTCGGTCTGCGTGTGGGCGCGCTCTGGCTTGTGCTGGCAATCATCGATTACCTGTACCAGCGTTGGGATTTTGAGAAGACGATACGGATGTCGCGCTACGAGCTCAAAGAGGAATACAAGCAGATGGAGGGCGACCCCTACCTGCGTGCGAAGATACGGCAGAAGATGCAGGAGGCGGCGAAGCAGCGTTCGGTGCAGGATGTGCGCCGCGCGGATGTGGTGGTGACGAACCCTGTAACCTATGCGGTGGCGTTGCGTTATGATCGTGCGACGATGAGCGCGCCGCGCGTGGTCGCCAAGGGCAAGGGATGGCTCGCGCAGCGCATCCGCGAGGAAGCCCTCCGATGGCATGTGCCCATCGTGCCCAATCCGCCGCTGGCGCGCAGCCTCTACGCGCAGGTGGATATCGGCGACGAAATCCCCAGCACGCTCTATCAGGCGGTCGCAGAAGTGCTGGCGTATGTGTATCGCCTGCGTCGCGGCAGGCAGTGAGGGTTAGACGCTCACGCCGAAGTTGAACAGCACGACTAAGAGGTCGGCGTCGTCGACAATCCCGTCGCCATTTGTGTCCGTGTCGGCGTTGTCGCTGCCGAAGTTGAACAGCACTTGGAGCAGGTCGGCGTCATCTACCACGCAGTCGCCGTTCACATTCCCGACGCGCTTAGACAGCCCGCCGCCAGCAGCCGTCCAGCGGAGATTATACACATCCACATTAACAACTGTGAACTCGTTTTCTACACAAAATAGATACGCTTTGACATTTAGGTTGTTCTCGGCGTCGCCGCCCTCTTTCACAATCTCCAGATGGATGTTGCGATTGAGGGTACTGTAGGGATCGGAGGCGCACTCAACGCGCCGCACGCGCCCCGTGAGCTTGCCTGACACCTCGAAGATTTTGATGCTGGCAGTGAATCCGTCATCACTGACCTCAACGCATAGGTCGGGATTATCCGTGCCGCTCCAGCGGATAATCGCCTCGCTGGCGCCGTCCGTGACCACTGTAGCATACAGAGGAATCGCTCGGTCGACTCCTGCGATTGGCTGCAAGTCCAGTAAAATATCCAGTGCCACACCGTCGTTATTCAAGTCAGCGAATTCCAATCGGATGGGCGGACGCGGGTTGAAGCTTTCGCTGAAGTTCGCTGCGCCCGAAATAATGTAGTCCGCGCCGTTGAATTTGAACACGAAGTCGTCGCCGTTTTGCAGCTGCTGTGCTATTTGCGCTGAGCTGATGGAAACCGCCGCTGCGCACGCCATGCCCACGAAAATCGTTCGTATTTGCATCGTTCATCTCCTATGACCTGTAAGGCTGATAGAGTGTACGCAGCCAGAGGTTAAGAACAGGTTACAAGAGACCGTTATTGGGGGCATTTTTTGAATTCGCATAGAGTGGTGTTGCGACGCCATTCGTGGCGTTGCCCAGCGTAGCGTCGGCGTCCCCGCCGACGAACCAACCATCGCGTACCGTCGGCGTCCCCGCCGACGAACCAACCACCGCGTACCGTCGGCGTCTTGGCAACAGCCAGCCCAGCGTAGCGTCGGCGTCCCCGCCGACGAGTGTGCGCTTGGACAGGAATGTCCAAGCCACAGGTGCGAGAGGGTGTTCGAAAAATCGTCTTGGCAGAATGCCCATCCATGGAACGCAGGACGCCTACGCAGGTGCGCCCCTACGGCAATAGCCAAGTAGGGGCAGGTACCCCCTCCTTTAGGTTCCCCCTGCAAGCAGGGGGAACCAACTGAGAAAAATCGGTTCCCCCTTGAAAAGGGGGAACCTGCAGGAGGGGGTTCCCCATACAACAGGCGAATTTCCGAACAGCTTCTAGGTTCCCCCTGCAAGCAGGGGGAACCAATCCAGAAAAATCGGTTCCCCCTTTTCAAGGGGGAACCTGCAGGAGGGGGTTCTCCATACAACAGGCGAATTTCCGAACAGCCTCCAGGTGCGACGCCTTTCGTGGCGTCGTAGCGTCGGCATCCCCGTCGACGAGTGTGCGCTTGGACAAGACTGTCCAAGCCACAGGTGGGCAGGTGCGACGCCATTCTTGGCGTCGCCAAGCGTAGCGTCGGGTCTCGCCGACGAGTGCGCTTGGACAAGAATGTCCAAGCCACAGGTGGGCAGGTGCGACGCCATTCTTGGCGTCGTACCGTCGGCGTCCCCGCCGACGAACCCTCACACCGTAGCGTCGGCGTCTCGCCGACGAGTGTGCGCTTGGACAAGAATGTCCAAGCCAC
>CALGZO010000297.1 GCA_937934465.1 uncultured Fimbriimonadales bacterium
CGCCTTGTCGTCCGACACAGGCTCGCGATGCACCTCCACCACACGCTCCTTGAGGTTCACAATCCAGTACTCAGGGACGCCTGCGTGCGCATAGAGGCTCGCTTTGATGTCGCGGTCGGTGCGCAGGGAGGCTTCGGCGACTTCGACCACGAGCAGTGCGGTGGTGGGGTGGTTGGTGAGGTAATGGCGGGGGCTACCTGCCACGACGGCGATGTCGGGGAACGGCTCGTCGTACTCGCCCAGCGCAAGGGGGAGCTGCACACGCACATGCGTGTTCTCCAGCGCGAGGCGCGTAAGCGTTTCACTGACTAAAGCAACCGCAACCGCGTGTTGGGGTCCCACAGGTTCTCTCCTGACCAGTTCGCCTGCGAGCAGTTCGAGGCGTTCTTCGGGGGCGAACACGCCTGAGGCGAGGAGCGTTTCGAACTCCGCGCGGTTAATCCACCGCTTGAGCGGTAGGTTCGGACGACGGCGCACTTGCGGCGCGTTCAACATACGGCGCATAGTAGAATTATACCAACCAACAGCAAGGTATAATCCCCAATATGCAAACCCGTAGCGATGAACCGTTCAACATCGAGAAGATCGTAGAGGAATTCACAGAACATTGCAAGGCAGGAAAGTCGCCTCGTGATGCTTGGGAAGCGGTGAAGAAGAAGTTTATTCAGAAGTCCACCGCGAGCGACCCTAAACAAGCTTGGAAAACCGTCAGCGGCAGAGCGTTCGAGGAAGTTATTCGAAGGGAGTTCGAAAAGCAAATTGAGGATTGCGGGCTTAGCGGTGAGATTGACATCCAGCAGTGGGAAGATATAAAGAATGATTTGGTGAAGCGTATTCTGAGCGATACTTTGTGGTCGCGTTGCACACTTGAGGAGCCCTATGAAGTGGGTTCGCAAGTGGACCTTATAGCGATTGAGAAGAGGGGCGAACAGGTGGTGCGTGTTCTTTCCGTGTATAGTTGCAAGGTCTCGCTTCGTGAGCGATTTCAGCAAGACCTCTACTGGGCGGAGAAACTGCGCGGGCGGGGGATACGATTCTGCTTCATCACGCTGGATAACGATGGCATCCTGCTCCGTGACTTGGAAGGCGGTGAACTGAAAAGCAAGCAATCCAAGATGGCAGCAGCGCTCTACGACCGAATTTATCTGCTGACAGACAAAGAGATTCAGCACTGCGAGCGCGTCTTTCGCACGATAGACCAGTTGGGAGAGGATTTGAAGCGATGGCTACAAGCCGACTAAATAGCGTGCTGGACGCTTTTGAGGGGCTAACGCCAGACCCAAGTTGGGCGTTTCTGGAACTGACCCAGAAACAGACCGCCTACGCCACACACGGCTACCACCGCTATCCTGCGAAGTTCATTCCGCAGTTGGCGGCGCGCCTGATTCAGAGCTACTCGCGCGAGGGCGAGCTGGTGGTCGATCCCTTCATGGGGTCAGGCACAACTTTGGTGGAAGCGAAGCTGCTGAGACGCCCCAGCGTCGGCGCAGACATCAACCCCGTCGCGCACCTGATTGCACAGGCGAAGACCCAAGCCATCGAACCAGAACGCCTTGCCCATGCGCTGAGTATACTCGCCGAGCAGATTGCAACATCCTACCAACCCAACCTGTTCACCGCGCTGCCGACCCTCCAGAGCAAGACTCGACACGAGTGTTGGGGAGAGCGTCTGCTCTACTGGTTTTCTGAAGCGACTCTGCGCCAGCTCGCTCAAATCCACCGTGCAATCGACTCGCTGGATGTGAGCGCGGAGCGGATATTCGCTTACTGCGCCCTCTCCCACACGCTCAAGTCGGTCTCCTACTGGCATGACCGCAGTGTGAAGCCGATGCGCAAGTTGGACAAGCGCATTCCTGACGCGCGGGTGGTCTTTTTGCGTCATCTGAAGCGGATGGCGCGGGGTAATCGTGAATTTTGGAACTTACAAGTTCAACGGAACGCGCTTACTGTCCCGACGACGCCTCTCTGCACGGACGCTCGTCAGCTCCCTGTGGAGGACGGTTCCGCGTCGCTGATTGTCACCTCGCCGCCGTATGTGACCAGCTACGAGTACGCTGACCTGCATCAGTTGAGTGTGCTTTGGTTCGGTTGGGCGGGCGACCTGCGCGAGTTTCGAGAACGGTTCATCGGGCGCTCCAACGGCGTCCACGAACCGCGCGGTGAGCTGCACTCGCGCCTTGCGACACAGATTGTTGAGCAGATTGCCGAGACAAGCCCCCGCAAGGCGCGTGAAGTTGCCCTTTACTTTGAGGAGATGTACGATTGCTTTCGTGAAATGCGACGGATGCTCAAGCGCGGCGGGCACGCTTGCATCGTGATAGGGAACACGCGGCTATGCGGTGTGGAGGTTCAAAACGCGCAGGTGTTCGCGGAGCAGCTGGAGACGCTGGGGTTCACGCTGGAGCGCGTTATCTTGCGAGAGATTCCGTCCAAAATCTTACCGCGCACCCGCGACAAGGCGACAGGCAAGTTCGCCAAGACTGCCGAAGCAGACGCGATTGCCTATCCTGTGGAGTATATCCTCGTGGCTCGGCTGTAGAGCCTACGCATAGTGCGACGCCGTTCGGGGCGTCGTTCCGTCAGCGTCCCGCCGACGAACCACCAATCCCGTAGCGTCGGCGTCTTGCCGACGAACCACCACCCCCGTAGCGTCGGCGTTTTTCGTCAGCGAGACGCTGACGCGACGCCTCCTCCTCGTCGCATCAGCATTTTTTCGTCAGCGAGACGCTGACGCTACGCAGCGTCCCCACCCCCCGTAGCGTCGGCATCCCCGTCAAAGTATGCTTGGACAGGAAAGTCCCAGCCACTGTAGCACGGACACTCCTGTCCGTGCGCAAGGCGCAGGTGCGTTGCCTTGTGTGGCGTCGGTTGGTGAACTTTGCGACGCCAGGAAAGGCGTCGCACCTGAGATTGCTTGGACAGGAAAGTCCCAGCCACTGTAGCACGGACACTCCTGTCCGTGCGCAAGGCGCAGGTGCGTTGCCTTGTGTGGCGTCGGTTGGTGAACCTTGCGACGACAGGAATGTCGTTGCGCCTGGGATTGCTTGGACAGGTGAACTTTGCGACGACAGGAATGTCGTCGCACCTGGGATTGCTTGGACAAGAATGTCCAAGCCACACCCCTCACTCGCTCACGGCAGCAACGCCTCCACCGCCAACACCACACCCGAACAACACACCAAATCCACCACCTCGCCTGCCTGCAACACCTGCCTACGCCGATACGACGCCCCGTAAATCGCCTTGTCGTCCGACACAGGCTCGCGATACACCTCCACCACACGCTCCTTGAGGTTCACGATCCAAT
>CALGZO010000298.1 GCA_937934465.1 uncultured Fimbriimonadales bacterium
GACGGCTGCTCGACTCGCTTGCCTGTGGCGACGCGCCGCTGCCAGAGCGCCATCTGATGCACGCTCTGCTCAGTTGCGCGTTCCATCCGCCGAAACTGCCAGTAAGTGCTGATTCGCATAGCCTCTCAGTGGCTTGGACAGTCTTGTCCAAGCGCAGGTGCGACGACATTCCTGTCGTCACCACATCCGTCGGCGGGACGCCGACGCTACGAGTGGCTTGGACATTCCTGTCCAAGCATAGTTCGTCGGCGGGACGCCGACGCTACAAAGTGTGGCTTGGACAATCTTGTCCAAGCATGCACGCACGGACAGGAATGTCCGTGCTACAGTGGCTGGGACATTTTTGTCCAAGCACTTGGGCACGGACAGGAATGTCCGTGCTACTATCGCACCATCTGCAACACATCTTGAATAAGCCCATCAAAGACGCTCACCACTTTTGCCGCCGCTTGATAACTGCGTTGATACTTCACCAAGTTCGCCGCTTCCTCGTCCAACGAGACGCCCGATACCGACTCGCGAATCTGGTAAAGATGCTCCAGCGTTAATTGTTGCGATTCGGCGCGATTTCTGGAGACCTGCGCGTCGTTGCCTATGCGCCCGACCAAGTCTCGGTAGTATTGGGGCAGGGTTATGCCGCCCAGCACTGCTTGCGGCTGATTGCGCAGGTTCAGAATCGCCAGCGCGACGCCGTTGTTGCCTGGCGTGTTGGGCAAGCCGCTGGCAGCGATGCGTTGCGAGTCGCTCACATCGCTGTGCAGGGCGATATTTGAGGCGTCGGTTCCGGCGAAGAACAGGTAGCCCGTGTTGTTGTCCAGCCCGTAGCCCGTCTGGTGCAGGGCGTTCACTTGGGTGATCAGCGTGTTGGTGAACAGGTTCAAGCGGTTCAAGTAGTCTTGCAGGTTG
Organism: uncultured Fimbriimonadales bacterium; assembly: GCA_937934465.1. Taxonomy (GTDB): domain Bacteria; phylum Armatimonadota; class Fimbriimonadia; order Fimbriimonadales; family GBS-DC; genus GBS-DC. The sequence continues at coordinate 907 of CALGZO010000298.1, forward strand.
GCGGCGGCGTCCATCAGCCCGCGCAGCTGCCCCTGCTGGATGCGGATATCGACGGGGGTGCTGTCCAAGTCGCGGTTGGGCACATCGATAGCGTTGGGCAGGGGGAACGACGCGCCATCCTGCACGAGGGTATGCCCATCCACGAAGACCATAATGCCGCCGTCGCGGGTGTAGTGCGCTCGTGCGCCCACCAGCTCGCTCAGGCGGGTCATCAGGCGGTCGCGCTGGTCTAACAGGTCGCTCGCTTCCGCGCCGTTGGAGTGCGCCGCGCGGATTTGCTCGTTCAGTCGCGCAATCTGCGCTGCAATCTCGTTCGCCTCGCTGACGGTCTGGCTCATCCGCTGCTGGAGCTGAGTGTTCAAGTTTTGCCAGTTAGTATGCAAATTGCGGATGCTACCGACCAGTGCGCTGGCGGCTTGCAGCACGCTCTGGCGCGCCGCCATACTGTCGGGGCGCGTGGCGAGTTCGTCGAAGGCGTTGAAGAAGGCGTTCAAGCGTGCGCTGATGCCTTGCTCGCCCGGCTCCAGCAGCGCGCCCTCGATGTTCTGCAACTGCTGGCGCAGGGTGTCCAAACGCGCGAAGTCGCCCGTGTTCGTGTTGATGCGCTGCTCCAGCATCATATCGCGCACGCGCTGCACATGCTGCACAATCACGCCTGTACCGACACGAATGTTCGGGTTGAAGGCATATTCGGGCGTGTTGGCGAAATGCACGCGCCGGCGGGTGAAGCCGGGCGTGTTCACATTCGCCACATTGTGCCCCGTGACTTCCAGTCCTATCTGGAAGGCTCGCATGGCGCGTGCGCCTAACTCGATGCCTTGAAAGCTGGGCATAGTTTACGCCTCCGTGTTGAGCAGCACATTCGGGCTGGGCGGCGCGACGGTGGGCGCGTAGTGTTCAGGCTCCGCCGCGCGGGTGAGAATCGCCATCAGCCCGTGCGTATAGTCCAGCTCGTTCAGGATGATGTCGTAGGCGGTCTGCGCGATGGCGTCGATCTGCTGGGCGAGTTGGAGCGCTTGCTGGAGCAGTGGCGTGGGCAGGGCGTCGGGCGTCTCCAGCGCGCTCACTGCCGCCCGCGCCGCCTCCAAGCGTTCCAAGATTGGCTGGAGTTGGGCGTTCAGGCGGTCGATACGCTCGGTGTCGCGCCGAATCAGCGCGTCGCGCCACTGCTCCAGCAACGGCAGCGCGCGCCTACCCTCGCGTAGCCACTCGCGTAGCCAATCAGTGTAGGTTCTCATGGCGTCGGCTCCTTCGGCAAATGTTGGTTCAACTGCTTATACAGCTGCTCTGCCAACCCGAAACGCCCGTGCTTAGCTAAATAATCGGCAAATTGGATGTCGAACATCTCAGTATAGTTGAGTGTTTTGGGTTGGTTGGGCACGGTGCGCTGCATCGCACGCCAGATCTGTAGGAGGAACAGCGATTCGAACTCTTGGCAGGCGCGCAGCAGGGCAGGCTGGGTTTCAGACCCCCTCCGTGAGGTTCCCCCCACTGCGTCGGGGGAACCGTGAGAGGAGGGGTTTCCAATCGTTGGGAGTACCTTAGCGTCCATCATTGCACCTCGATTTCGGCATGGAGTGCGCCCGCCGCCTTGAGCGATTGCAATATCGCAATCAGGTCGCGCGGGCTGACGCCCAGTGCGTTGAGCGCCTTCACCAGCGATTCCACTGACGCGCCGTCGCGCAGGTAGACCATGCGTGCAGGCTCTTCGCTGGCGTCTACCTGCG
>CALGZO010000299.1 GCA_937934465.1 uncultured Fimbriimonadales bacterium
TTTGGAGGGGGAGGCGCTCTACCTGTGTGCGGCGCGACGACGGCAATCTCGTCGCGCCGTTGTTTGTCGTCAATCGGGACGCCCACACCCGCTGCGTGGACGAGGGCAGCTGCGAGAGCGACGCCGATGCGCTCACTCCAAAACCAGACGCGGTCTGCCGACAATTACGCTCGATGCAGTGGGTTATGTGGAGCAGCGTTACGCTTGGGCTGAGTGCGAGTTTCATACTGGGCGGCGTGCTGGTTCGGCTCGCTACGCCGTACCACACGCAACGCGCCGAGACGCTCGACGCGCTGACAATCTACGACAAGAAGGCGATGGCGTCGGTGATGGGCGAGTTTCGGGGCAGCGTGGCGGGCTATCTGTGGGCGAAGACCGATGAGTATACGCACGGCGGCGTGCGCCTGCGCCCGATGACTGAGCGCGAGAAGCATACGGGCAGCGCACGCGCCGCCAGCAGCGCGGATGGCTTACATAATCACCAAGACGAGACGGGCGTCATCCCCGAACCTGAACGCGACCCGCGCTGGCTCTGGGGCGATATCGAGCGGAATGTGAAGCCGTATTTCGATGTGCGCCATCACTTCCATCGTCCCGTGCGCGAAGTGCTGCCCCTGTACCGCTTCATGACCTGGATTGACCCGACTTTCGTACCTGGCTACTTGGTGGGGGCGCAGATGATACTGTTCGACAATCAGCGGAACCTGCCGCAAGCGTTGGCGTTTCTGGAGGAGGGCGCACGACAGAACCCACGAAGCATCGCGATATTCACCGAGTTGGGGCGGTATCACCTGCTCTACACGGAGGACTACACGAAGAGCGAGGCGTACCTACTCAAAGCGTTGGAGAACGGCGCGGATTGGATGCCTGAGAACCCGTTCGAGCGTGAGGGGTTGCTGCACGCATACCGTTGGCTCGCGCTGAAGGCGTACAAGCAGGGCGAGTTGGGCAGGATGCGCACTTGGGCGTGGCGCGGGCTGCAACGCTTCCCCGACGACGGCGCGCTCAAGCTCTTGATGGAGAAACGCGAGTAGGCTACGCTTCGTCGGGGTCGATACCCAGTTCGCGCAGGCGTTGGGCGAGCCGTTCCGCGCGTTGGCGTTCCCGCTCGGCTTGCAGGCGCGCCTGCTCCGCACGCAGATGCTCTAACTCCGCCACGCGCTCCAACTCCTCGAAAGTCAGGAACGGGCGCATATTCGCACGGAGTAGCCCTGGATATTCCACATGCCCCTGCCGAAACACGATGCCCAGCAACGGGCTACGCCAGCCGACCATATTGCGGATTCGCATCAGGCGTTTGCCGCGCCGTTGCCAGCCTTGCCACTTGCCCGTGTCGGGGTCGTAGATGTAGTATTCTTGCACGCCGTATTTGGCGTAGAAGCGTCGCTTGGCGTTCATCGCCGCCTTGCGGTTGCCAGGCGAGAGCACCTCAAACACCACTTGCGGCGCGACGCCGCCCTCCTCCCACTGCTTGTAGGAGCCGCGATGCCCTTTCGGGCGTCCAATCGCGACCATCACATCGGGCGCGACGCGAATACGCGGGTTGCCCTGCACGGGATACCAGAGCAAATCCATCGCCACGAACACATCAGGGTTCTCCGCGAACATCGCGCGGAGGTTATTGAAGATTATGGTCATCGCATCCGCTTGGATTGTGTTGTCCGCCATCGGCTTCCCATCCGAGTCTGGGTAGTAGATTTCCGTTGTCGGCTGTTTCGCTTGGGCAGTCGCCATAGCCATCACCCCTGAAAGTATACCTATGTCAGCTGGCGGTGTAGACGCGCACGCCGCCTACGAAAGTGTACCGCGCCTTACCCAGCAGTTCCCAGTCTTTGAACGGCGTGTTGCGACTTTTGGAGTGCAGGGCGTCGGGGTTCACGCGCCAGCGCAGGTGGGGGTCGATCACCGTCACATCGGCGGGCGCGCCGATAGCCAGCGCGCCTGCGGGTAGCCCCATCAGGCGCGCGGGGGCGGTACTCATCAAATGCACCAGTTGCAGGGGCGTTAGGGGCTGCGGCAGCGTGCTGTTCCAGTGCAGAACACAGCCCAGCGCGGTCTCCAGCCCCACGACGCCGAACGGCGCTGCGCCGAACGGTTGCGCCTTCTCGAACGGCGCGTGGGGCGCGTGGTCGGTCGCGATGCAGTCGATGACGCCTTCGAGAACGCCCTGCGTCAGCGCGGCGCGGTCGGTCTCTGTGCGCAGAGGCGGGTTCATCTTCGCGTCGGCGTCGAACGCTGCACACGCCTCGTCGGTGAGCAGGAGGTGGTGCGGCGAGACCTCGGCGGTAATCGGTACGCCTTGCGCTTTGAAGAAACGCACCAGCGCCACGCCGATTGCGGTTGAGAGGTGCTGGATATGCAGGCGGCAGTTTGTCTGTTGGGCGAGCAGCGCGTTGCGGGCGATTTGCACCGTCTCCGCCGACGCGGGCGCGCCCTTCAGCCCCAAGCGTGCGCTGACCGCGCCTGCGTGCATACTGCCGCCGTCGCTGAGCGTCTTGTCTTCACAATGGGTGACGACGGGCAACCCGTAGGCGGCGCATCCCGCCATCGCGCGGCGCATCACCTCCGCCGACTGCACAGGGAACGCATCGTCGGAGCATGCAACTGCGCCTGCGCGTTGGAGCGCGTGGTAATCGCAGGGCGCCTCGCCGCGCATGCCCTGCGTGAGCGCAGCGACCACATACACTCTACAGGGCGACTCGTGCGCGGCGCGGGTCAGAATCTCGCGTACGAGCGTCGGGCTATCCAGCGGCGGTTGCGTGTTCGGCATGCAGCAGACGCTGGTGAACCCCCCTGCGACCGCCGCCGCGCCGCCCGTCTGCAAGGTCTCCTTGTGGCTTTGCCCAGGCTCGCGCAGATGCACATGGATATCGACCAAGCCCGGCGCAATCCAGCAGTCGGCGCAGTCGAGGACGGTCTCGCCCCCGTCGGGGGTTAGCGAGGGGGCAATCGCTGCGATACGCCCGTCGCTTATCCGCACATCGCCCTGCATATCCAACCCCTGTGCAGGGTCAAGGATGCGTCCGTGCTTGAGCAGATAGCGGTTCATAGGGCGTTTCTACACAGCGCGTCGGCGACTCTCACGGCGCGGACGGCTTCTTTGACATCATGCACGCGCACGATATCGGCGCCCCACGCGACGGCGAGCGCGAGGGTGGCAAGCGTGCCCTCCAGCCGTTCGTCGGGGGGCAGCCCGCCCAGAATGTGCCCGATGAACGACTTGCGTGAGGTTCCAATCAGGATTGGGTAGCCCAGCGCGCGCAGTTGGGGCAGCCTGCGCAGCAGCTCGAGGTTGTGCTGCACGGTCTTGCCGAAGCCGATGCCCGGATCGAGCCAGATGTGAGACGGCGGCACGCCAGCATCTATAGCGCGTTGGGCGTGGGCGGCGAGCGCGTCGCGCACTTCCGCCACTACATCGTGATAGGTTGGGTTCTGCTGCATCGTTTGGGGCGCGCCTTGAATGTGCATTAGCACCACCTGCGCGCCCGATTGCGCAGCGACTGCCAACATGTGCGGGTCGAAGGTCGCGCCGCTGATATCGTTGATGATGCATGCGCCTGCTTGCAGGGCGCGTTCGGCGACGCGGCTCTTGGTGGTGTCGACGGAGAGGACGGCGTTGGGGAAGCGTGCGGCGATTGCCTCGATTAGGGGCACGACGCGGCGCATCTCCTCCGCTTCGGGCACAGGCGTTGCGCCCGGTCGGGTCGACTCGCCGCCGATGTCGAGGATGTCTGCGCCGTCGGCGAGCATCTGTTCAGCGCGTGCGAGGGCGGCGTCCAGCGCGGTGTAGCGTCCGCCGTCATAGAAGCTATCGGGCGTGGCGTTCAGCACGCCCATCACCAGCGTGCGCTGTCCAAGAGCTTGGGTCAGCGTGCGCAGTCGTTCAGTTGTAGTCGACATAGCGGCGCGGGGGCTTGGGCAGATTGCGGATGTTTTGGGGCATCCCTTCCAACACGCGCTCGCCGACACGGCTGAACACATAGCCGCGCTCGCGCGCCGCGCCCACAGGGTCGCGCAGGAACTTGATGCGAAACAGCGGGTCTTCCATCACTAAGTCTAACACCCGATCGATCTGCATCAGGTCTAACCGCTCGAGCTCGATGGTCGCCCAGACGATAATCTCGACGGGCGCGCCTGCTTGGAAGGCGAGGAACTCATAGTCGCTGATGGCTTCGGCGTGACGACCGAGGTTGCCCAGCAGTCGTGCGCGTCGCATGCGGTAGTGCGGCGATTTCGGGTGCAGCATCACCAGTTGGTTGGCGGCTTGCAGCGCGTTTTCGTAGTCCATCGCTTGCCAGTAGGCGTCGAGCAGATGTTCCAGCGGGGTGGGATGGTTCGGCGTCTCGCGTAGCCACTGGCGGCACTCTTCGACGGCTTCAGCAGTGCGTCCGCTTTCGAGGAGCAGTTCCACGAGCCGTTCGCGCGCGGGGGCAGCTTGCGGTTGACGCGCCAACGCCTCGCGCACGGCGTCGATTGCCTCGCGCCAGTTCTCTTGGATGCGGTAGAGTTCAGCCAAGCGCAAGTAATACTCCAGCGGGGCGTTGCCTGTTTGTACCGCTCGCTTCAACACGCGCGCCGCTTGCTTGAGTTGCCCACGGCGCAGATACTCCTCGGCTTGTTGCAGGGTCGTGAGTTTCATCGCGCTCTCCATAGACGCCATCGCTTGCTTATTATTATAATCTATGCAAGCACGAGGCGGGGTCAGCACTTATGCAGTATTTTCGAACGCAACGACCTGATTCCTGCCGTTGCGTTTGGCGATTTCGAGTGCTTCATCGGCTTTTTCCAGCACTTCTGCGGGGTTTTCCGTGCTGTTGGGGTAGGCGGCGACGCCGATGCTGATAGATATTTTGAGTCGCGCCTGCCCCATCGTATCCATGAACGGCGTTTTGCGCACGGTGTGGAGGACGCGCTTGGCGGCGGTAAGCGCGCCCTGCAGGTTGGTCGCGTGCATCAGCGCCACGAACTCGTCGCCGCCGTAGCGCGCGACGCACTCGGTGTTGCGCAGCGCGTTCTGGAGCGTCTCCGCGAACTGCACCAGTAGGTAGTCGCCCTCCAGGTGACCGTGGGCGTCGTTCACCTGCTTGAAGTTGTCTAAGTCGATGAGCATAATCGCCAGTGGGTGCTGATAGCGCAAACTTTGGTTGACCGCCTCGCGATACCGCTCTTGGAAGTGGCGATAGTTATACAACCCTGTGAGTCCGTCGGTGGTCGCCAGTCGTTCCAAGTCGCTGAGGAGTTGGGCGCGTTCCAGCACGGTGGTCAGCTGCACGGTGAGCGGTTGGATGAGTTCCAAATCGGCTGGGTTGAAGGGGGGCGTGTGGGTGCGTCCCAGCAGCAGCGCGCCTTCCGTGCGCACGCCGCCGCGCAGGGGCACAATCAGTAGGCTCTGGGCGGGCGCGAACGCCTGCGACTCGTCGGGCGACACAATCTGCGCCTGCGTCCATGCGCTCCTCTCACTGAGATAGGCGCGTAGGTCGGGCAGGTCGCCCACCTGCGCAGCAATCTCCAGCTGCTGGTTGCGCTTGAGGATGAGTTGCGCGTGTTCGTGGGGCAGCACGCTGCGCAGGAGGTTCAACGCGCGTTGGGGCAGCGACTGTGCGGTATCCGCGCTGAAAAGCAGATTCTCCACATCATACAGGAACTGCGTCTCGGCGAGGCGGACGCTCATCAGGCGTATCTGTTCGGTGAGGGCGAGGATAGCGGCGAGGTGGGGCAGTAGGTTGCGTAGGCGCGTGCGCGTCTCATCCGAGAAGCCTTCGGGCGCGTTGGTCGTGAGCGCGAGCGCGCCGAGCAGGCGTCCTTCGGTGAGCAAAGGCAGCACAAGGGTAGGGGCGCGTCGCTCAGGCGGCGTTTGGGCTTTGGTGAGGTCTGTAGCGGTTAGCGTCGCGCGGCGGAGTTGCTCGATGACTTGCGCAGGTTCGGGCGTGCGCTGGAACGGCTGGTGGGGCGTGCGAACGGCAGTGCCTGTCAGGTGCGCCAGCGCGCCCAACGCGCTCACCGCTTGTATGTGAACGCCCGTCTCGTCCAGAAGATACAGCGCGGCGCCCGACGCGCCGAACCGCGCCCGCACGCGCTCCAGCAAGGCGCGATGGATGGCGTCGGGGTCGCGCGCGCGTTGCAACGCCTGCCACATATCTGCCTCGTCCTGCAGCAGTTCCAGCTGCTCTTCGAGCCGTCGGTAGTGATGGGTGAGTTCGCGATAGCGCTCGCGGATGCGCCGTTCGGCGGCTTCGCTTTCAGCGAGGGCGGTCTCCGCTTGCCGAATGAGAGGGGCATAGTCGGTCGGTTCGCGCACGCGCCCCATCCAGCCGAGCGCGATGCTCAGCGCCGCCAGTCCAACTGCCCAGCTTAGCGGCTGCGGGTCGCTCACAAACAACTCGCCTGTCAGCCAGAACCAGCCCGCCCCGATGGCGCTTACCAGAAACGGCGCACTGAGCCACGCGCCACGCGCGCCCCACCGCCAAAGCGCGTGGAGCAGAGGGATTACAAACACCCAGTAGCGCCAGTCCGCGCCGCCCATCGCCCAAAACAGCGCGGTCGCCAGCGAATAGTCCGCTGCCAAGCTCATCAGGCAAGTGAACCACCCCGCACGCCGCCGTTCAAGCCAGCTCGCCCCCAACGCCGCACACGCGAGCGCGCCCCAGACCGCCCACTCAGCGACTGCGCCGTGCCGATGCCATAACACGCCGCCCAGCGACGCCAGTCCTATCACGCGCAGTGCCCACACGAGTAGCTCCTTATAATAGAATTATCGCAATTCTACCCTGTGTACCTGCTTGGGAACGCGAGGTATACTGATAGCGTATCGGCGTATGGAGGGAACTGGCGATGAAATGCACCTACTGCGGCGCGGTGTTGCCTGAGCAGTCGAACTTCTGCGGGAAATGTGGACGCGCGTTGAATCCAGCCTCGGCTCACTCGGCGTCTTCTGGGGGGCAGAACCGCTCGGCGGCGAAGTGGCTCGGCTTGGGCGTCGGGCTACTGCTGCTGATAGCGTTGGCGTTTATGGTGGGAGCGCGGTCGGGGCTATTTACGCAAGCGCAGGTGAAGAAGCCTGACGCCCCCAGCCTGCTCGAGGCGCAGCCGCCGAAGATAGAAGCCCCAAGCGTGCTGGAGGCGCAACCGCCCAAAATCGACGCGCCCAGCATCGCGGAAGCCGACGCGCCCAAACCACCCCCCAAGCATGTCGTGGATTGGCTGGAGCACCTGCGCCGCACAGAAGAGAGACGCCAACGCTTGGAGCGCAATGTCGCGCCTGTGATGAGTATGTTGGTACAGGCGACTGTCGCACGCGCCGCCGCGATGGGGGGAATAGCGCAGGGCGACTTCGACAAAGCCGAAGCCGACTACGAACGCGAACGCGAGAAACTGCGCCAAGGCTACCAGCAACGCCAACGCGAATGGGCGGAACTCCTGCAATACTTTCAGAGCGTCCCCCCGCCCCCTGAGTGCCGCACCTTAGCAGACACCTATTATGTGGGGCTCAGCGAGTATATCACCAGCATCACACAGATTGAGAAGAGCCTGATAGAGAACGATATCGGCGCTCTCACGGGTATGTTAGGCTCGGTGCAGAGCGACCTGGACGCGCGGTTCGCCCGCGCCGACGAGGAGCTCACGCGCGTATGTGAGCAGTACGGCATCCGCAAATATTTCTCCATCGGCGCGCGGGGCACGGAACTAATCCGCAGCTTGGGCGGCGGCGGACTACCGCTGGGGTTCTAAAATGCAACTCTATCACCCCCATCTCCCGAACTACCTCGAATCGCTGACGCCGCCGCGACCTGCGATTCTACAGGCGATGGAGGCGCACGCCCAAGCGACCAACTTCCCGATAGTGGGACCTGTGGTGGGGCAGTTTTTCTACCTGATAACGCGGCTTATGGGAGCGAGGCGCGTGTTCGAGCTCGGCAGCGGCTTCGGCTACTCCACCGCGTGGTTCGCGTTAGCCGTGCGCGAGAACGGCGGCGGCGAGGTGCATCATGTGGTGTGGGACGAAACGCTCTCCAAGCAAGCGCAAGAGTTCCTGCGTGAGCTGGAGGTGCTGCCGATGGTGCGCTTCCATGTCGGCGAGGCGGTGCAGACGCTTCAGCAGGTCGGCGGCGAGTACGACCTCATCTTCTGCGACATCGACAAAGACGGCTATCCCGCCTCGTGGCAGGTGGTGAAGCGACACCTGCGCGTTGGGGGCGTCGCGCTGTACGACAACATGCTCTGGAGCGGGCGCATCTGGGACGACACGGACACCTCCGCCGCCACGCAGGGCGTGCGCGCGCTCACCCGCATAATCGCAGAGGACCCAGACTGCGCCTTCAGCTTACTACCCCTGCGTGATGGGGTGCTGATGGCAATCAAGATGACGCCGTAGACGACGC
>CALGZO010000300.1 GCA_937934465.1 uncultured Fimbriimonadales bacterium
GGAGGAACGCCCATCGGGTACAATCTACTTGTATATATCGACGACTCTGGAGGCAAGTATGCACAGGCTTCTCGCACTGATAGTGATATGCACGATGATAGCGATAGGCGCGACGCAGCAGCAGAATAACGCGCCCCAGCAAGAACCGCCGAAACAGGAGCAGGCGACGCAGCCCAAACAGCAACCGCCAAAGCCCGGCGTGTTCACCGCGCAGGGCAAGCCGCTCAACTTCTTCACGCGGGGCAAAGGGACGCTCACAGTGCGCGGACGCGGCTACCTGATTGTGAACACTGTGAAAGGCACGATGCAAGTCGAGGGCTTCCAAGAGGTCAAAGAGCTCCCCCGCAATGTGCGCCTCAAGCCGCCGCTCGACCAGCGGATGAAAGTCTACAAAGGGCAAGGCGTGCTGCGCATTCAGGGCGACTTCGACTCGGTGCGCGCCGTGCTGCGCGAGGGGCAGATTAACTTCAACGGCGTGGCGGCGTTCAACCTGTCAGGCGTCGGCGAGGCGGCGGTGGATGGCGTCAAACGCAATCTGATGCCCACAGGCGCGTTCACACTGCTCGTGCCCGAACCGCGCTTCCAGCAAGAAGACGATGTGAAGCCTCTCACGCCTAAAGAAGACCGCTAAACAATGCGTCTGATTGCGCTGGAGCTGGAGAACTTTCGCCAGTACGCGCACGCCCGCGTGGACTTCGAGACGGGCGTGACCGCGATTGTCGGCGCGAACGGCTCTGGCAAAACCACGCTGGTCGAGGCAATCCTGTGGGCGTTGTACGGCGCGCGCGTGGTGCGTGAGGGCGCGGACACGCTCCGATTCCTCTGGTCGCAGGGCGGCGCAAAGGTGCGCGTGCTGCTGGAGTTCGAACTCGGCAGGCGTCGCTACCGTATCCGCCGCACGCCCACCGACGCCGAACTCATGTTGCTCAACGCCGACGGCGCATGGACGCTCCTCGCACGCGGTACGACCCCCGTCAACGAGCAGGTGCTTCGGCTGTTGGGCATGAACCCGCTGCAGTTCCAGACCAGCTTCTGCGCCCGCCAAAAAGAGCTGGAGTTCATGGGCTACAGCACGCAGAAGCGACGCGAGGAAATCAGTCGCATGCTCGGCTACGAACGCATCACGGAGGCAATCGACCGCGCGACCGTCGCCACACGCGCCTTAGACGCCGAAGTGAACGCGCTCCGAAACGCCATCGGCGACCCCCAAGCCCTCCAGCAACAACTGCAAACCGTAGAAGCGGAACTGCAACGCAGCGAAATCGCCCTGCGCCAAGAAGAAGCCGAACTCGCGCAAGCCATCCAGCAGCGCGACGCCGCCCAACAGCAGTTCGAAGCACAGAACGCCCTGCGCGAGCAGTACCTCAGCCTCGTGCAACAGCGAGGGCTACTGGAGAAAGACCGCCAATACGCGGCGCAGCGCGTGGAGGAGCTGCGCCTGCGCTGGAATCAACTCATCCAAGTCCACGAGCGGTACAAAGCCATCGAGTCAGACGCCAAACGCTATCGCGAGGTCAACAAGGCGTTGCAAGCGATGGAGCAGCTCGCCCAAGCCGAGCGACACCGCCAGCAGCTGCTCGCCGAGCAACGCGTCGCGCAACAACGCTACGCCCAACTGCAGGCGGAGTGCGCCGAACTCTACCAGAAGCGCGAGGCGTTAGACGCGCTCCAGCCGACGCTCCAACGCGCCGAAACGCTTACCCAGCAGCTCCAGAAGATACGCCAAATCGCCCAGCAAGCCGCGCAACGCGCCCGCATAGAAGAACAAATTCAGGCGGCACAGACGCAACGAAACGCGCTCCAGCAGAAAGCCGCCGAACGCGACGCCCTTGAACAAGCGTTCCAAGCCGCCGACGCCGAGTATCAACACGCGCAACGCGCCTGCGCCGACGCCGAAACGCAACTGCAGCAAGCGTTGCAAGCGTGGAGCCAGCAACGCGCCGACGCTGAAGCCGAGGCACGCGCCCTCAACACCACGCTCCGCCAACAGCGCGAACGAATCCAGCAACTGGAATCGCTCGGCGAGGACAGCGAATGCCCCACCTGCGGACAGCCGCTCGGCGACGCCTACCACGAAGTGTTGCAGCGCGCTCGCGACGAAGCGCAGCAAACCCAGCAGCAACTGCGCGCCCTGCACACACGCCTTGAACAACTCAAGCAAGAGCCTAAAACCATCGCGCTAATCCGCGCCCAACTCGCCCAACTCCAACAGCAGCGCGAAGCCGCTCAACACCAACGCGCCCAACACAACGCCCAACTCCAACAACTCGACGAGCAGCTCCAACAGATCGACGCCCTCGAGCAACAGATTCGCAACTTGGAACGCCAACTGAGCCGCCTGCCCATCTACGACCCCAACGAGGAACAGCGCGTGCAACAGGAACTGGAATCGTTACAACCCCAAGTGCAACACGCGCAGAGCCTACAAGTGGAGCTGCGGCGGCTCGGCGCGGTGGAACGCGAGCAACGCCAAACCGAGCAGCGCATCCACGACCTGCAAACGCAGATAGACGCCCTGCCCACAGGCTACGACGCCGATCAGCACACAGCGCTCCGCACGCAAGCCGAACAACTGCAGCCTCTCTACGAAGAAGCGTTGCAGTTAGTCACTATCCTCAAGGAGCGCGACGCACTCAAACAGCAGATTGAGCAGGCGCGCGCCGAGCTGGACGCCAAAACCGAGCAACTGCAACAGACCGAGCGGCAAATTGAGCAGCTGGGCTACGCAGAGCAAGCCTATCTGGACGCCTCGAACGCCTATCAGCAAGCCCAGCAACAGGTGAGCGCGATGCAGCAAGCCGTCGCCGCCCGACGCGCCGAAGTCGAAAGCCACGCCCGCTTGCGCGACCACCTCCGCCAGCAGCTGGAGCAGACGCGCCAGCTCCAACAGCAACTCCAGCAACGCGAGCGCGACCTGCTGATGCATCAGACCCTGCGCAAAGCGCTGCAGGAGTTCCGCACGGAGCTCAACACGCGCCTGCGACCCCTGCTCGCCAGCATCGCGACCGAGTTTCTCAGCATTCTCACCAACGGACGCTACACCGAGCTGGACATCGACGAGGAGTATCGCTTCACCGTGATTGACGAAGGACAGCGCAAGGCGGTCATCTCTGGCGGCGAGGAAGACATCGTGAACTTGAGCTTACGCCTTGCGTTGGCGCGGCTCATCACGGAACGCGCGGGTCAGCCCCTCTCGCTGCTGATTCTGGACGAGGTGTTCGCCTCGCTCGACTCGGAGCGACGCCACAATGTGATGGAGCTGCTGAACAATCTGCGCACTTGGTTCAATCAGATACTGGTGATTTCACACTTTGAGGAGATTAACGAAGCCGCCGACCGCTGCTTGCGCATCCAACGCAATCCGCTCACCCGCGCCAGCGAGATTACCGAACCTGCCCTGCCCGATGTGAGCCTACTCGCTGAACCTGAGTGAGGGTGCTAAAATAATCTCGCACTGCATCGCAGCCCTGTTGCGATGCCACTCGCGGCGTCGTACCGTCGGCGTCCCCGCCGACGAACCCCAAACCCGTACCGCCAGCGTCCCCGCCGACGAACAACACAGGTGCGACGCCTTTCGTGGCGTCGCGCAACATCGTCCCCGCCGACGCACTCCGCTGGAGGCTGTTCGAAAAATCGTTTGGGCAGAATGCACCCCCCATAAAACGCAGGAAGCCCACGCAGGTGCGCCCCTACGCCAATAACCAAGTAGGGGCAGGTACCCCCTCCTTTAGGTTCCCCCTGCAAGCAGGGGGAACCAATCCAGAAAAATCGGTTCCCCCTTTTCAAGGGGGAACCTGCAGGAGGGGGTTCCCCGTACAACAGGCGAATTTTCGAACAACCTCACTCCGCTGGGA
>CALGZO010000301.1 GCA_937934465.1 uncultured Fimbriimonadales bacterium
CACCTATGGCGTTCAGGAGGTGGCTTGGACAATCCTGTCCAAGCGTTGCTTGTCGGCGTCGACGCCGACGCTACGCGGTGGGTGGGGTGTCGTCGGCGGTGGCAGTGGTGCTACGACGGGTGCGACGACATTCCTGTCGTCGCGGATTTTATGGGCGGGGACGGCGGTGTTGCGACGCCAAGAAAGGCGTCGCACCTGCATCGGTCGTCGGCGAGGACGCCGACGCTACGCTTTGCGACGCCAAGAATGGCGTCGCACCTGCTACAAAAATACGGTATAATCCATCTACAGGGGTACGCCTATGAAACGAGCGTTGCGCTACACGCCGTATGTGTGTCTGTTGCTTGTGGTGTTGGGGCTACTGGGCTGGCTGCAGGGCGAGCAGCGGCGCGTGGATGCGCGTCTCCACGAATTGCCCAACTTCAGTGAGCCTGACTGGAGCCGTTCGCTGCAGACGCTACGCCAACAGGTGAATCGTCAACCCACCCCCGAAGCGAAACTCGCCGCCTTAGCCGATTTGCTGACCGCGCCCTATCGCCAACACGATGCGCCGCTGCGATTCCGTATCGTCCACTCCGCGGACGGCGAGCCTATCCTGCGCTTGAACGCGGCGGTCGTGGTACCCCGCTGGTACGCCGCGCGCGCCGCACGAATCGCCCACGAGGAAGCCCGACGCGCCCTCGGACGCGAAGTGCCCGTGCATATCTACGAAACCTACATCGTCGGTCAGTCGCGTTTCATCGGCGTCGCCCGCGAACGCAACGGCGTCGTCGAAGTCGCAATGCAATAGGAGACGCTATGCGAGTGGTATTTTTCGACTTAGAGGACTGGCAGCCCGACTACCTGCGAGCCAAAATACAACAGCGGGCGTTGGAGCAACACATACACGCGCAATTCCTCAGCGACCACCTCAGCCCCGATGCGTGTGCGCCGTTCGCCGATGCGGACGCGATTGTCGTGTTCATCTGGACAAAGGTCAACCGCGCGGTCATCGAGTCGCTCCCTAAGTTGCGCCTCGTTCTCACGATGTCCACAGGATATGACCACATCGATATCGAAGCGTGCCGAGAGCGCGGGATTACCGTGTGCAATGTGCCCCACTACGGCGAGAATACTGTCGCCGAGCATACTTTCGCGCTGATACTCTCGCTCTCGCGCAAGTTGCAGGCGGCATATTTTCAGGCGTTGCGCGGCGATTATCGTATCCGCGAGTTGCGCGGGTTCGACCTATACGGCAAGACGCTGGGCGTGGTGGGCGCGGGCAACATCGGTTTGCATGTGATACGCATCGCGCGCGGGTTCGGCATGCGCGTGCTTGCCTACGACGCGCGCCCTCAGCCCCTGCTGGCGGAGGTGCTCGGATTCGCCTACACCGATTTGCCGACGCTGCTGCGCGAGTCGGACATCGTGTCGCTGCATGTGCCCGCGCGCCCCGAAACCCATCATCTGATCAATCGCGAGACGCTGGGGATGATGAAGCGCGGCGCGCTGCTCATCAACACGGCGCGCGGCAGTGTGGTGGACACCGAGGCGCTGCTGTGGGCGTTGGACGAGGGCATCCTCGCTGGCGCAGGGCTGGATGTGATTGAAGGCGAAGAGTTCATCACCGAAGAGAGCGCGCTGCTGAAGATGCCCCTCGCCGAGCAGACGCTCAAGCAGGTGGTGCAGGCGCAACTGCTGCTCAAACGCGAAAATGTCGTCTTTACCCCGCACATCGCCTTCAACAGCTGCGAAGCCGTGCAGCGCATCTTGGACACCACGCTGGACAACCTGCAGGCGTTCGTGGAGGGGCGTCCGCAGAATGTGGTGAGCGCGTGATTGAATGAGGTATAATAGCACGCCGCGCGGAGGGGTGGCCGAGTGGCTGAAGGCGGCGGTCTTGAAAACCGCATCCCACCCTGTGGGACGGGGGTTCGAATCCCTCCCCCTCCGCCACCTGAAGGGAGATTGATGCGACGCTGGATATTCCGTCTCGCGCTGGCAGCTGTGGGCGGGCTTGGCTCGTATGTCGGGCTGAGCGCGCTGCTGTTTGTGGCGGCGATGCATCGCGCGAGCCTCTCTCAGGAACCGCATCGCTGGCAACCGTTCCCGTCCCTGCACGCGGGCGACCGCCTGCTGATTATCGCGCCCCACCCCGACGATGAAGTGCTGGGCTGCGGCGGGCTTATCGCGACCGCCGTGGCGCAGGGCGCGTCTGTGCGGGTGGCGTATCTGACCAACGGCGACGGGTTCACCGCCGCCGCTGCGCTCACGGCGCGCGCGACGCCCCACGCCGACGAGTGCCTGCAACTGGGGCGGCTGCGTCAAGCGGAAGCTCGGAACGCCCTGCAACAGCTGGGGGTCAGCCCCGACGACGCTGTGTTTCTGGGCTACCCCGACAGGGGGCTGCTGCCGATGGCAATACGCCCGCAGCGCGTCGCGCGCTCGCACGCTACTCAGGCGTCCGCCGTGCCGTACAGCGACGCGCTTACGCCCAACGCGCCATATATTGCGCCTGCCCTGATTGCCGACCTGCGCCGCGTAATCGCCGAGTTCCAGCCGACGCATGTGTTCACCACGCACCCGCTCGACGACCACGAAGACCACACCGCCGCGGCGCTGTTCACTGCCGAAGCCCTGCGACAGGCGCAGGCGTCTGGCGAGCTGGCGTGCAGCCCCACCCTCTGGTACTACATCATCCATCGGGGCGACTACCCGCTCCCTCAAGGCGACCATCCGCAGCGGTTGCTCACACCCCCTGTGGGTCTCGATGGAGCGCCGTGGCGACTGCTGCCGCTTAGCAGCGACGCGCAGCGTGCCAAGCGGCGCGCTCTCCAAGCCCACCAATCGCAGTACGCGCTGATGACGCGGTTCCTCAGCAGCTTCCTGCGCCAAAACGAAATATTCCTGCCCGCCCCGCTGGAGCCTACAGGCGTCGCGCAGCCCGTGAACGACAATCCGACCATTCACCTGCAGCCGCGCGCCGATATCGTAAGCGTGCAGGCGCAAGCAGGACGCGAAGGGGTGCGCGTGAGCGTCGAGACGCTCAAACCGCTGCGCGCGCCTTACCAACTGGAAATCACGCTGCTGACGGTGGACTCCTCTGGCAACTGGAGCGACGCTCGCTGGCGCTACCCGAATCGGAGGCTCGCCGCGCGACGCGAGGGCAGCACGCTCCATCTCTGGCTACCCCACGCTGCCATCGACCGCGCGGAACGCGCCTATGTGCTGGTACGAACTACGCTCTACGGCGCGGAGTTGGACCGCACGGGTTTCATACAGGCGCAGCGGCTCGCGGGATCGGACGCCCCAGCGTCTGGGTCAGCGCTTCGATACGCGCCATCACCTGCTCGCTGAAGGCGTCGCGCGCGGCGCGGTCGTGCCGCTCCCCGAACAGCGCGCGATAGGTTATCGGCTCACCGAACGCCACTTGGATGTGCGCTCGGCGCGGCAGTTTCGCGCCCTTGGGCCACGCCTTGTCCGAGCCGACAATCGCCGTCGGCACGACCGCCGCCCCCGACTGACGCGCCAGCAGCGTCACGCCCGGCGTGGGGGGCAGTAGGTGGACGCCGTCGCCGCGCGTGCCCTCGATGAAGATAATCACCGCGCGCCCCTGATTCAGGAAGCTCAGCGCGGTCTTGATGGCGCCGACATCCGCCGCGCCGCGCTCCACGGGAAACGCGCCGAGCCGACGAATCAGCCGCGAGAACAGCCCGTACCGAAACAGCTCCGCTTTGGCGATGAAGCGCAACTCGCGCGGGCACGCGCACCCAATCAGCGGTGGATCCAGTAAGCTCAGGTGGTTCGGCGCGATAATCACTGCGCCTTCCAACGGCACGCGCTCCGCCCCCACCACTTCCAACCGCCACACCAATCGCGCCACGCCGCGCACCAGCGCCCAGCCCGCGCGATAGAGCCAGTCATCCGAGCGCACCATGCTACGCCTCGATTACAAACTCGCTGCGCACCTCTGTCGGCGCGCGCAGGGTCGCCGAAGCCGAGCAATACCGCTCGTCCGAGAGGCGCACCGCCTTCGCCACCGCCTGCGCATCGAGGTTCTTGCCCTGCAGATAGTGCGTGATGACCACCTCCGTGAAGCGTCGCGGATGCTCGGCGTGGCGCTCCGCGTGAATCTCAATCCGATACCCTGTGAGCTCCTGCTTCATCTTGCGTAGGATGGCGACCACATCCATCGCCGTACACGCCGCCACTGCCAACAGCAGGTGTTCCATCGGCGTCGCCGCGACATCGTTGCCGCCCGAATGTGGATGCGCGTCGAACAGCACCTTATGCCCCGTGATGTCGCATTCGCCCTCAAACAGCATGTTGCCTTTCCATACCAACTCGCCGCTCATGCTAAGAAGATACCCGAAATGTGGTATACTTGGAGGGGAGAACAGTCCGACAATACGGAGATGGCGACTATGAAATACATTACGCTACGCGATGCGGCGAAACAGCTCAACATTACGGAGGCGAAACTGTTGGAGTGGGCGCAGCGCGGTTATCTTTCGCTCTATGTGGCGCGAGGTACTCACCCGAAATTCTCCCAAGTCGCCGCTGTCTCCCGACCTAATCTAACGCTCTACTGCCTCGCCGACGACATCGAGGAGCTTCAGGAAGACCTTAGCTGGAGCCGTTTGGGGCTTCACATGCTCGCCCAAGATGACGATGAGGACGCCTAAGCGTGGTGAAATCTGGTGGACGAAGGATTTTTTCAATCCTGAAAATCCAACCCGTCCGGCTGTAGTGGTTAGCAGCTCCGAATATTCCGAGTGTCGCGGCGATTTCATTATCTTGCCCATAAGCACCAAAATCGAGCGAGCCAAATGCGAGACTGACTGCATCCTGCAGGACTGGCGTTGTGCTGGACTTGCAAAGCCTTCGTATGTGAAGTGCAATCCGCTCACTGTGAAATCTGACATGTTGCGCGAGTTTATAGGGACTTTGTCGGATGAAGACTTCTCCGAAGTTTTGGAAAAGCTTCGACAGGCATTGAGGCTATAGGTACAACACCCGTCCCTTGTAGCGTTCCATCAGTTTTGCGTTGTGGGCGTCGCCGCCGTCGAGGTTCGCCGACATAAACACAGGGGGTGTAGCGCCGCGCTCCCGTAGGATAGCGCATGCCTCGGCGACGATTGCGTTCGCCAACGCTGCGCCCAGCACGGTGGAGACAGGCGCAATCGGCTGCGGGAACCCCTCCAGCGTCACAATCGCATCGCCAGCAGGCGCGCCGTTATCAATCACCAAATCCGCCGCCTCAAACAGCCGATACCCAGTGTTAGAGCGTGGGCTGACCGAGCGCGAATACTCCAGCGAGGTGAGCGCAATCACCTTCGCGCCCTGCTGCTTGGCGTACAGGGCGACCTCCACAGGCGCGGCGTTCCGACCCGACACCGAATGCACCAACACCACATCCGCCGCGCCTATCGGGATCTGTTTCACAGCCGCCAGCGCGTAGCCGTCTAAACGCTCCAATTGGGAAGTGAGAGGTAGCGGGCGCACATCGCAGGTCAGTCCGGGAATAAATATCGGGCTAACAGGCGCCAGTCCGCCCGCGCGGTAGGTCAGCTCCTCGGTGATGATGCCCGCGTGCGTCGCGCCGAACACATACAGCACGCCGTCGCCCATCAGCGCATCGGCAATCCAAGCGGCGGCGGTTTGCAACGCCGCCTGCTGACGCGCGTAGGTCGCTTGCAAGAGTTGCAACACTTGGGGCACATAATCCGTGCGCATTTCAGCCTCCGATGACCTCCACATGGATGTTGTCGTTGGTGTAGATGCACAGTTTGGCGGCGATGCGCAGGGCGGTCTCGGCGATTTCGCGTGCGGAGAGCGTGGTGTGTTGCAGCAGCGCTTCCGCCGCCGCTTGCGCATACGCGCCGCCCGAACCGATACCAATCACGCCCTCGTCGGGTTCCAACACATTCCCGTCGCCTGCGACCACCAGCATCGTGTCGGCGTCAGCGACCACCATCAGCGCGTTCAGGTGGCGCAGCACGCGATCGGTGCGCCAATCTTTGGCGAACTCCACCGCAGCGCGGCGCAGGTTGCCGCCAAACGATTCCAACTTCGCTTCGAACCGATCCATCAGCGCTTGCGCGTCCGCCGCCGAGCCTGCGATGCCCGCCAGCACGCGGTTCTGATAGAGCCAGCGCACCTTGCGTGCGGTGTGCTTCATCACCACCTCGCCGAAGGTCACCTGTCCATCGGCGGCGAAGGCGGTCTGCCCCTCGCGCCGAACGGCTAACACGGTTGTTGCGTGCATATTGGGGTTCATGAGTCGTCCTCCAAGCTGAGGCTGGGCAGCGCGCGGTTCACGGTCTGGCGCAGCCTGTCCAGCGTGAGATGCGTGTAAATCTGCGTAGTGGTCAGGCGGCTGTGCCCCAGCAGTTCTTGCACGGTGCGCAGGTCGGCGCCGCCGTCCAGCATATGCGTCGCGAACGAGTGGCGCAGCGTGTGGGGGCTGATGCGCACGCCTATCTGCTTGCCGTAGCGTTGCACGAGGCGGTGCATGCTGCGCACGCTCAGACGCCCCCCCTGCGCGTTGAGGAACAGGGCGCGGGTGGGTTTGGCGGGGTTGAGCAGTTGCGGACGCGCCTGCTGAAGGTAGTCCAGCAACGCCTCATGCGCCGCCTGCCCGAAAAGCACCACGCGCGGTTTACCGCCCTTACCCCACACTCGCGCCGCCGACTGCTCCAAGTCCAGCGCGTTCACATCCAAGCTCGCCAACTCGCTAATGCGCAGCCCCGTCGCGTAGAGCAGCTCCAAGAGGGCGCGGTCGCGCAGGCGCAACGGATGGTAATCCGGTTCCGGTTGCTCGACCAGCTGCTCCACTTGAGCCGCCGTGAGGCACTTCGGCAACGCGCGTTTCTGGAGAGGCAACGCAATCTCCGCGCTGGGGTCGTGCGCAATCCAGCCCATCGCACGGCAGAACTTGAAGAACGCTCGCAAACAATACAACTTCCGCGCGCGCGTGCGTCGGCTTGAGGCGCGATGCGAATCCAGCCAACTCCGCACTAAGCGCGCGTTCAGATGCTCCACCTGCTCAAGCCCTGCGCCGAGCGCGTACTCCACCAGCTGCGCTAAGTCGGTCGCATACGCTTTCACCGTGTGGGGCGAACGCGACGCGCTCAGGTGCGTCAAAAAACGCTCCACCGCCTCGTCTAAGTGCATCGACACTATTCTACCCTGTGCGGTATAATCGCCCTGCATAACACGGATGACTCTACAACTTGCAGGGCGAGCAACGCTTTGGCTGAGCGCACTCGTCGCAGGAGGGTGGGCGTTGTGCGCCCCTGTGGATGCTCAGTCGCTGGATCCCCTCGCGATACGCGCCCTCCACTATAATCTGCAGCGCACGCCTCAAGGCGAGTTTATTATCGAGTTGCGCGGCGACGCTCGGCTGACCTATCAGGGGCGAGAGCTGCGCGGCGAGGCGTTCCTGCTGGATACCGAGACGCGGCGTGTGCGCGCGGACGCGCCTTTCAGCCTGCTCGCGCCAGAGGGCGCACTCAACGGGCAACGCTTAGACTATTTTTACGAGCAGGGGCGCGGGGTGTTCGTGGGCGTGCAGGGCAACCTGTACGGGATATATATCGAGGCGGCGCGGCTGCAGGGCGACCTCAGCGATTTCACCGCGACTGAGACTATCGTCTCCACCTGCGACCCTGTGCGACCGCCGATACGAGTGCGGGCGCGCAGCGTGCGTTTAAGCGATGGGGCACGGCTGACCCTGCGCGATGCACGCCTGTTCGTGTATGGGCAGCCCATCCTGCGCTTGCCACAGCTGACCGTGCGCGTGCGCGAGACGACGGAAGTGGTGAGTCTGCCCGCGCCTGTCTATAGCCGTGAGACAGGCTGGGGCGTGCGCCTGCGCGTGGAGTTGCCTCTCAGCGACAACGCGCTGCTGCAAGCGTCGGGGGTCGCCTATCTGAAATCGCCGCCAGAGACACGCTTTTTGCTGGGCGTCGCGTTGCAAGGCGGCGAACCCTCGCTGGGCGAGCCTGACCTGCGCCTGCGGTTCGAGCAGTCGGCTCTGTATAACCTGCGCGCCGCGCCCGAACGCGCGCCGCCCCCACGCGCGACCACGCTGCGTGTGGAATACTCCAACGATATTCGCCCGCTGCTCGCCCCACGCGAGCGCATGCGCCTCTCGCGGCGCGAAGTCGGACTGTCGCAGCCGATAGGGAAGCGCGACGGCTTCGGCGACATCAGCCTGCGCTATGGCAGCGTCAGCGAACGCATCGGCTTGCAGCGTAGCCCCACCTATTACCGCCTGACTATCGAGAGCGAGTGGCTCCAAACAATCGCGCAATACGGCGATTGGAGCGTTCGCGCGCACCTATGGGGCAGCTATGCACGGTATCAAGGCGACGCCGAGTACCAATGGCTCCGACCTCAGCTGGAGCTGCTCTATCAGCCGCGCGAATCGCTGACTCTCATGTTGGGCTACGCGCGCGCCTCCACCCGCGGCGACAGCCCGCTTTTGATCGATCGTCTCCAAGTCAGGCGCGAGGCGAGCCTTCGAGCGGAGTATCGGTCGGGCAATCTCCGTGTGGGCGCACTGCTCAAGTACGACTTCGAGACGCACGACCTCTATGATGTGCAGTTGCTGCTCGGCTGGCGCGACCGATGTCTGGAACCCTACCTCTTCTGGCGCAGGACGCCGAGCGCGGCACTGGTGGGCGTGAACCTTACGACCGTGCCCTTCTAAGTCGAAACCGCCCCGTGGGGGACAAACGGGGCGGTTTCTTCGGGGGACGGGTCGGATGGAAGCCTCACTTGAAAAACTCAAACTCCTCAATCGCGCGCTTGACCCGTTGCAGGAACCGCCCTGCATACATACCATCGATCAATCGATGGTCGTAGCTCAGACAGAGATTCATCAACGGGCGAATAGCGATCATATCGTTAATCACTACAGGCTGTTTGACAATCGCGTAGGTTCCCAAGATGGCGGTTTGTGGGTGGTTGATGATGGGCGTGCCGATGAGCGCGCCGTAGCTGCCGGGGTTGGTGAGCGTGAAGGTTGCGCCTTGCACATCGCCGACGCCAATCGTCTTGTTGCGTGCGCGTGTCGCGATGTCTTCCAAGTCGCGGGCGATATCGATGAGCGATTTCTTATGCGCGTCGCGTATCACAGGCACAATCAGCCCTTCCTCGCCCTTCGCGCCCAGCGCCACCGCCACGCCGAGATGCACATAGTGGCGCACGATAATCTGGTCGTCCTGCAGCGTGGCGTTCATCATCGGAAACTCTTGCAACGCTTCGGTACACGCCTTCACGAAGAACGGGGTGTAGGTCAGGCGCACGCCATACTGCTGCTGGAACGACTCCTTGTTGCGCTCGCGGAACTCCACAAGTTTGGACACATCGACCTGAATCACGGTCGTGACATGCACGGCGGTCTGATAGCTTTTGGTCAGATGTTCGGCGATGACCTTGCGCATGCCGGCGAGCGGAACGATTTCCTCGCCTTCGCGCGGTTGGGTGGGTTGTGCAGGGGCAGGTTGAGGCGCGGCGACAGGCTGAGGCGTCGGTTGGGGCGCAGGTTTGGGTTCGGCAGGCGCAGGCTGAGGCGTGGCGGTTCGACGAGCGAGATACGCCTCCACATCCTTGCGCGTCACGCGACCGCCCGTGCCCGTGCCGGGGATTGTTAGCAGCTCTTCCATGCTAATCCCCTTCTCCTGCGCGATTTTGCTCACCACAGGCGAGATGAAGGGGCGTCCGCTGCGCGGTTGACCATCGGTGCGCGGCGGCGCAGCGGGCGCAGCCACAGCCTCCGATACAGGCGTCGCCTCTTCACTGCCGCCGTAGAAGCCGACATTCTCAATCGGCGGCGGCGCGGAGACAGGTTTCGGCGGCTCGTCTGCACGGCTCTCCGTCGCCGACGCAATCAGCGCGAGCTCCTGACCGACCTGTACGGTAGCGCCTTCGTCCGCCAGTATCTTCTGCAGCACCCCAGACGCAGGCGCAGGCAGCTCGGTGTTCACCTTGTCGGTCATAATCTCCACTATCGGCTCATCTTCCTGCACTGTATCGCCCTGCTGTTTCAGCCAGCGGACAATCGTGCCTTCCACGATACTCTCGCCCAGTTCGGGCATAATCACCGCGACAGCCATCGTTAGTTCTCCTTCAGTAGGCTGCCAGTTCACGCGCGGCGAACACGATGTCGTCCACGCTGGGCAGCACGAACTTCTCCAGTGGTTCGGCGAACGGCACGAAGGCGTCTTTCGCCGCCACCCGCTTGATGGGCGCATCGAGCAGCTCGAAGCTGTGTTCGGCGATACGCGCGGCGATTTCCGCGCCCACGCCGCCCGTCTTCGGCGCCTCGTACACTATCAGCAACTTACTGGTCTTCTCCAGCGACTTGAGGATGGTCTCCATATCGAGCGGCTTGACGGTGCGCAGGTCGATGACCTCCAGCGAGACGCCTTCTTTCTCCAATCGTTGCGCCGCCTCCAGCGCGAAATGCACCATCGCGCCGTAGGTTACTACCGTGATGTCGTCGCCGTAGCGTCGCACGCGCGCCTCGCCCAACTTCACGATATAGTCCTCGCTGGGGTCGGGAATCGCGCCCTTCACGCGCCGATAGAGGTACTTATGCTCGTAGAACACGACAGGGTTATTGTCGCGAATGGAGGCTTTCATCAGCCCGTAGGCGTCGTCGGGGAAGGCGGGTTGCACCACTTTCACGCCCGGCGTGTGGAAGAACCACGCTTCGAACTGCTGACTGTGATAGAGGCTGCCGCCCACATAGCCGCCCGACGGACCGCGCACCACGATGGGGATGGGGGTCTTGCCGCCAGAACGGTACAGGAATGTGCCAGCTACATTCACCACTTGGTCGAACCCGTAGGAGATGAAGTCGATGAACTGCATCTCGGCGATGCCGCGCTTACCAGTGGCGGCTGCGCCCACGCACACCGCGATAATCGCCGTCTCGGAGATGGGCGCATCGATAACGCGGTCGGCGCCGAAATGCTCCATGAAGCCTGCCGTCACGCCGAACGCGCCGCCCATGCGTCCGATGTCCTCGCCTATCATGAACACATTCGGGTCGCGCTCCATCTCTTCCCACATCGCGAGCCGAATCGCCTCCAGAAAGGTGACTTCCCTCATTTGGACACCCCCGCGCTCTCGTCGTAGATATCTTCCAGAGCGGTGTGTGGCTCAGGGTCGGGACGGCTGATGGCGTACTCGATGGCGCGCTGGATCTCCTCTACTACATCGGGGGGCGGCTCGGGCAACTCCGACTCCGTGAACTGCCCCGTGCTGAGCAGATATTGACGGAATCTCGGCAGCGGGTCGCGCTTCTCCCACATCTCGATTTCTTCGACGGGGCGATACTGTCGGGCGCGCGTCTCGTCGTGGTCGGCGTGCCCCTGCAACCGATAGGTCACGCACTCAATCAACACTGGACCCTTGCCTGCGCGGGCGTGTTCGAGCGCGGCGCACATGGTGTTGTAAACCTCGATGAAGTCGTTGCCGTCGATGCTGTAGCCCGGTATGCCGTAGCCTTTGGCGCGTTCCGCGACGGTTTTGGTCGGCACTTCCAACTCCACAGGGGTGGAGTAAGCGTACTGGTTGTTCTCCACTACGACAATCAAGGGGAGCTTGTGAACGGCGGCGAAGTTCAGCCCCTCGTGGAACGGACCTGTGGCGGTTGCGCCCTCGCCCGTGTATGCCACCAGCACCCGATCGCGCTTGCCATCCAAGCGCAGCGACCACAGCACGCCGCACGCCACAGCAATCGTGGAACCCAGCATGCTGGTCGAATGCACGATGCCTTTGGAGATATCGCCCATGTGGCTCCATGAGTCTTTGCCGCGCGTGGGGGCTTCCGCCTTGCCCCACACTTGGCACATCACCTCTTCGGTGGTCATCCCGCGCAGGATGAACACAGGCATATCGCGGTGGATAGGCGAGACGAAATCGCCGTCTTCCAGCGGGTAGGTCGTGCCGACGATAATTGCTTCCTGCCCGCGCGAGCCGTACACATTGCCGCGGCGCAGGCGTCCTTTTTTCTTCGCGTCGTACAAAGCCTCGTCGAAGACGCGGGCAAACCATAAGTTTCTGTAAATCTTCTGTAAATCGCTCTTCGTCAGCCGCTCGTGGTAGGCGACGGCTTGGCGTCCGTTCTTGCGTCCAGTGCGCACTCTGCTCAAGGCGATTCCTCCTAACGGCATGGATTATACCCGATTGCGTGAGGGCGTTCGAGGCAACCTGCTGACTTGTGTGCTTGGATAAGACTATCCCAGCCACGAGTGGCGCGGACATTCTCGTCCGTGAACACAGGTGCGACGACATTCCTGTCGTCGCAGACGCCAAAACAGGTGCGACGACATTCCTGTCGTCGCAGAACCCGTCAGCAACACACTCCCAGTGGCTTGGACATTCTTGTCCAAGCATTCTCATCGACACAGACGCCAAAACAGGTGCGACGACATTCCTGTCGTCGCAGAACCCGTCAGCAGCACGCTCCCAGTGGCTTGGACAATCCTGTCCAAGCAAGCTTGTCGGCATAGACGCCAAAACAGGTGCGACGACATTCCTGTCGTCGCAGAACCCGTCAGCAGCACGCTCCCAGTGGCTTGGACATTCCTGTCCAAGCAAAGCCTGTCGGCAAAGACGCCAAAACAGGTGCGACGACATTCCTGTCGTCGCAGAACCCGTCAGCAGCACGCTCCCAGTGGCTTGGACATTCCTGTCCAAGCAAGCTTGTCGGCATAGACGCCAAAACAGGTGCGACGACATTCCTGTCGTCGCAGAACCCGTCAGCAACGCGCTCCCAGTGGCTTGGACATTCCTGTCCAAGCAAAGCCTGTCGGCAAGGACGCCGACGCTATGAGGCGCGCCCCTCTCCCACTACGGGGAGAGAGGTTGGGGGTGAGGATACCTTGAGCTCACTCTTGTCCGAGCGCTATCTCTAAGCGTCGCTGTGCCCGCGCCTCTAAGAAGCCTTCCACCCACGCGTAGAGCGTGGGCAGCACAATCAGCGTGAGCAGCGTGCTGGTAATCAGCCCGCCAATCACGACCGTTGCGAGTGGGCGTTGCACCTCCGCGCCCATCCCGTGCGAGGTCGCCATCGGCAGGAAGCCGAAGCTCGCCACCGCCGCCGTCATCAGCACGGGACGCATCCGCTGACGCGCGCCCTCCAGCACCGCCTCGCGACAGGTCGCCCCGCGTTGGCGCAGCTGGTTAATCGCGCTA
>CALGZO010000302.1 GCA_937934465.1 uncultured Fimbriimonadales bacterium
CCAGAAAGTCGGATTTTCGCATCAGGTATCACCTCCTATCGTCCAGTGCCTTTTGCTTCTTCATCAGGCGGATGATTCCTCCCCTCCGCAGGGTAAAACACTTCCACTTCTGCGTAATCCACCGTGCCATCTACCTCAAATAAGACCTTTTTCAAGCCAAAATCCGAGTTTTTCGGAGGCAGATGCTTCCGACGATACACCAGACCATCCAAAAGAGCACCACGCTCCCCACGCCAGTAGGCGGCGTCGTAGTAGGGAGGTGGACACAGGTCGTCGGTTGCCTTGAGTGTCTTTTTCACGGATTGTTGCAAGTCGGCGGGTAGGTCGTGGTCGGGTGGCAGGGAGTTGTTTTTGCCCATAGCCCCCTCCCCGTGCGCAATTGCCCACTCGCGCTGATAGGCGCGCGGCGGGTGCGCATAGACAACGCTTTGCCTTGCAAGCACCGCTTCGGTAGGCATCGTTGCCCTCCTGTGGGTTTAGGTTCGCGGTGTCAAAATGGATTCCTGCTTATCATTACTCCTCCCATCCAGCACGCTCTGCAGACGCCTCGTAGAAGTAAATCTCCCAGTGCGAACCGTAAGAGGACTGTTTGAGCGTGCGGGAGCGGGAGTGTTTGCAGGCGATGGCGGACTGTGGGGACGCCCAGCGCGCGGCGCAGCGGCTGAGAGTGAGCGTGCGCACGGTACATAACGAGTTGGCAAGCGTGCGTGCGAAGTTGGGTGTGGGGACGACTTTGGAGGCGGTGGTGTGGGCGTTGCGGCGTGGTGTGGCGCAGTGAGGGGTGTGTGTTGGTTGGCGTGGCTTGTACATTCTTGTCCAAGCGTGTGTCGTCGGCAGGACGCTTTGCGACGCCAAAACGGGTGCGACGACATTCCTGTCGTCGCAGAATCCGTCAGCAGGACGCTCCAAGTGGTTTGGACATTTGTGTCCAAGCGTAGTTCGTTGGCAGGACGCTTTGCGACGCCACGAAAGGCGTCGCACCTGCGCTCGCGTGGCTTGGACATTTGTGTCCAAGCGTAGTTCGTTGGTGGGGATGCTTTGCGACGCCAAGAAAGGCGTCGCACCTGTGTTGTTCGTCGGCGGGGACGCCGACGCTACGCTCCTGTGGCTTGGACAATCTTGTCCAAGCGTTTGCGCACGGACAGGAATGTCCGTGCTACAGTGGCTTGGACAGTCTTGTCCAAGCGTTTTCGTCGGCGTGAACACCAATACAACGACGCCACGAATGGCG
Organism: uncultured Fimbriimonadales bacterium; assembly: GCA_937934465.1. Classification (GTDB taxonomy): domain Bacteria; phylum Armatimonadota; class Fimbriimonadia; order Fimbriimonadales; family GBS-DC; genus GBS-DC. The sequence continues at coordinate 1,232 of CALGZO010000302.1, forward strand.
TCGCACCAATACAACGACGCCAAGAAAGGCGTCGCACCGACGCTCGCGTCTGCACAGACGCCGACGCTACGCCGCTTGAGCCGTTTCGGCATTATCAGGAAGCCAGCGCGCCAACGCCTCGCGCAGCTTCTCTGCCTGTATCGGCTTGCTGAGATAGTCGTTCATGCCACACGCAAGGCACTTCTCGCGGTCGCCCTCCAGCGCGTTTGCTGTGAGGGCAATAATCGGCGTGGCAACGCCCTGCTCGCGCAGTACGCGCGTCGCCTCGTAGCCGTCCATCTCCGGCATCTGGCAGTCCATCAGAATTAAATCATAGGCGTTTGCAGTCGCTTTCTGTACCGCCTCTAAGCCGTTGACGGCAACTTCCACTTGCACCTGCAGCTTGCCGAGCAGGCGCGTGGCGACCTTGCGATTGACCTCGTTGTCTTCCACCAGTAGGATCCGCGCGTTGGGGAAGGCTTCGGGCAGTTCGGCTTTGTCTGGCTCGGCTTGGGCTTGGGGCGGCTGCACAGCAGGCAGTGGCAGGTCCACATAGAACAGGCTCCCCACGCCCACTTCGCTCTCCGCGCCGATGCGTCCACCCATCAGCTCCGCCAGTTTTTTGCAGATGGTCAATCCCAAGCCAGTGCCGCCGTACTTGCGCGTGGTGGAGCTGTCCGATTGCGTGAACGCCTCGAAGAGGCTGTCTAACTTCTCGGTGGGAACGCCGATGCCTGTGTCTTGCACGCCTATCCACACGCCTTGCGGGTAGGTCGCGCTGGGCATCAGAATGAGTTTTACTTCGCCCTGTTCGGTGAACTTGATTGCGTTGCTGATGAAGTTCGCCACAATCTGGCGCAGGCGCACGGGGTCGCCTGCCACCCATTCGGGGGTGTTCGGGTCGATTTGTGCGTGGAGCACCAGCCCTTTCTCGCTGGCGCGCCCGCCGAACAGCGCGACCACCTCGTGCGCTATCTCGTGCAGGTTCACAGGGATGCGCTCCAACTCCATCTTGCCTGCTTCAATCTTGGAGAGGTCTAAGATATCGTTGAGCAGCCCCAGCAGGTAGTGTGCGCTGTTTTTCAGGGTGCGCAGCAGCTCGGCTTGCTCAGCAGTGAGGGGCGTATCTTCCAATAGCTGCACCATGCCCAGCACGCCGTTCATCGGGGTGCGGATTTCGTGGCTCATGTTCGCCAGAAACTCCGACTTGGCGCGGCTGGCGGCTTCCGCGCGCACCGCCATCTCGTTCGCCTCTAACAGAGCCAGCTCCAATCGCTGATTGGTCTCTTCCAGCATCAGTTGCGCCATCTTCCGTTCGCTCACATCGCGCACCAGAATAACCACGCGCTCGTCGGTGTAGGGCACAAACCGCGCCTCGTAGTGATGCACCTCGCCCTGCACGGACAAGCTGTATTCCCACAGGAACGGCTGGCGCGTCTCCAACACAAAATACACGGGTCGCATCGCTTGCTCAGCGAACTCGTGCGGGAGACATTCGTAAATACTTCTGCCCAGCGCGAACTCTCTCGGTACTGCTAACTGGCTCTCGTCGTAGGCGTAAATCTCGTGGTACACGCCGTCGCGGTCAATCACGAAGAGCAGATCGGGCAGCGCGGCAAGCAGCGAGTTGAGATACCGCTCGCGCTCCTGAATGTGGCGCAGAAGCTCTATCTGTTCGGTCTGGTCGATAGAGACGCCCACTAATGTTTTGAGGCGACCGTGTTCGTCGTAGAGGTGCGAGTAATAGGTTCGGTAGTAGCGTCCTTTCCACTCACGCTCTGTGATGAGCGGTTCGCCCTGCAAGGCGCGTTGCAAATCGTCGCAGATTTCGGGGTGGTCTGCCATCATCTCGAACAGGTTGCGACTTGGGGGCGGCTCGTGGGGAGGGCGCTGTGGCATATGGCGCAACGCCGCGCCTTCCGTAAGCAGCAGGTTGCCCTCCGTGTCGGTTACGAACACCAGTATCGGCGCGTGTGCTAATATCTGCTCGCGCAGGTGGTTCAGGTACATCAACTGTTCCTGCTGCGCCTGCGCGCGCAGTTGAGCCATAGCGCGATAGCGCAGCGCCACAAAAGATACCAATCCTATCAGCAACGAGAGGACGCCCGCAAAGGTTAGATATTGCTGGTACACCTGTATCAAGACAGCCTGTTTCTGGAGATACTCGTCCGCAGCCACATCGACGCCGACTGCGCCAATCACCTTGCCCCCCGAATCGCGCAGGGGCACATAGGCGGAGATAAAACTGCCCCACCGCTCTGTCACAATATCGGTTACCTGCGCTTGCCCTGTCGTGAACACGAGGTGCGCATACGGGTTGGCTTCCGAGTATTCGTCGCCGATGTAGGATTTGTCTTCCACGCCATCGTTGTCGTGGTCGCCTGGCGGCGTTGCGTCCAGCACGAAGTATATCTTCCCCTCTTTGCGCACAAAAGTATAGATGAACTTGATTTTTGGGTTGGTCGCTTGAATTTTCGCCAGTGGCTCGATAGCGCGTTGGTACTGTTCGGTCTGTTCCTCGCCCACCTGAAAGGCTTGGTGCTGTTCGGGGTCTATAACGGTCGCTGCCGCGCGGGCGAGGTTGAGCAAGTTATTATTAAACTCTTGCTCAAAGAGAGTTTTGGACTCGTTGTAGAATTGTTGGAGCGCGATAGCCGCCACAGCGAACATCGTGAACGCCGTCGCTGCGCCCCACAAGATTGGATAGCCCCACTGATGCAACCAGCGCTTCATACCGAGGGGGTTATTCCATAGATAAGGGAGTAATTGGAGTCGGTTCTCCGAATTGCGACGCTTACTTTGAGTCGCAGGCGAGGAGTCTCAATAGAGACTTTTTTTGAAGATTTTAAGTTATCCTCTGCAGAGAGGCAACGGCGCAGATGTCAGGTAAACTTAGGGTATGGCGCGCGACCCGAAACCGCTCAAAGCAAAGCTGGATGCACTGTGTGAACGCCATCGCGGCGTGATGGGCTACAGCCTGTATCACACCAAGCACAACCATCGTATCCACTATCGCGGCGATGAGATTTTTCCGACCGCCAGCACTATCAAGGTCGCTGTGATGAGCAAAGCGATGGAGGAGATCGACGCAGGACGCCTGAGCTACAGCGAGAAGCTGCCCATCACCCCTGAGGATATCCGCGAAGGCTCCGGACTGTTGCAGTTCTACAAGGAGAACCAGTCGGTAGAGGTGAAGCTGCTGCTGCACCTGATGATTACCGTCAGCGACAACACGGCGACGATTATGTTGGCGCGTCGGCTGGGCACGGTGGAGGTGAACCGCCACTTGGAGCGGCTGGGCTTTCGCAACACCAAGTTGCTCGCGCTCCATCCGCCCGACGACGCCGAGCTCAAGGCGCTGCGCGATAAGTGGGGCATGGGCATGTGTACCCCGAACGAGATGGTCGGATTGCTGGACGCGATACGCGCCTACAAAGCCGCCTCGCCCGCCGCGTGCGAGCGGATGCTGCGCATTATGAGCCATCAGTACTACGACGACCTGATTGGCGCGTCTGTGCCCCCGTGGGTGACGGCGTGCCTGAAGTCGGGGGCGATTAACCGTTCGCGCTCGGATGTAGGGATTGTGTTTGCGCCGTCGGGGGCGTACCTGCTGGCGCTGTTCACGAAAGAGAACGAGGACACGCGCTGGACGCCTGAGAACGAGGCGGAGAACGCCATCCGCGAAGCGGCGCAGATAGTGTGGCGGTTCTATCATCCGCGCGACCCGTGGCGTCCGCCCCGAAACGCGGAGCGGTTCGCGGCAATCTAAGGAGGTTCACCCGCGATGCAAGCAACGGATACTCTGGAACGACGCCGCGCCCTGCGCACCACCCGCTCACTAATCTTGCTCACCATCTTCGGGCTGCTCGCGCTCTTTTTCGCGTTGAACTTCCGTATCGTGGTGGTGACCGGACCCTCGATGGAGCCGACCTACAAAAGCGGCGATCGGCTGTTGATGACCACCGCCTACTGGCTGTTTGGCGACATCCAGCGCGGCGATGTGGTGGTGATTATCCGCCCCAACGGCGAGCTGTTAATCAAGCGCGTGGTCGCCCTCGCGGGCGAGCGCGTGCCCGAAAAGTATTGGACGCCGCTGGTGTATATGATGGGCGGGCAAGTGCCTGAAGGACATATCTTCGTGGTGGGCGATAACTTGGCGCGGTCGGAGGATAGCCGCCAGATAGGCGCGATTCCGCTGAGTTATGTGCAGGGCAAGATTGTCGGCGGTCGGGGGGAGCTGCCTTGATGGACTGGGATGCGTTGGAGGCGGTGTGGGCGGGTCGGCGGATGCGGTTCGTTCCGACAGGGCACGCGCGTGCGCTGCCGCCGCCGTGCTATGTGGTCGTGCTGATTAGCGACGGCGCAGGACGCTATCTGCTGGCGAACATTCGCGAGCGGGGCTACTGCGCGCCGAGCGGACGCATCGAGGCGGACGAGACGCCTGAAGCCGCCGCCCGACGCGAGGCGTATGAGGAGTCGGGCGCGGTGGTCGAATCGCTGCACCTGCTGGGCGACTATGTGCTGACGCCGTGCAGCGCACAGGAGCCGTCGCCCTGCCGTGCGCCCGTGTTCCTGACACGCGCCGAACGGCTCGACGCGCTCGATGCCCACTTCGAATCGCAGGGCGTGCGCTGGGCGTCGCTGGCGGAGCTGCCACAAATCTATTACGACTGGTCGCCCCTGATAGAGGCGGTATTTTACTATGCAGAGGAACGGCGCAAGTCGCTCTGGGAACGGCAAGGCGAAGGTTAAGCCGCGCGCGCCGCAGTGGGCTTCGTGGGCGACGGGGCTAACAAGCGTGGGCGTCGCGCTCGCGCCGTGGCTATCGGGCGGTGTGTATATCGGCGCACGCCCCGTCGCGCCCACCGACACGCTCGGCGCGCTCCTCTGGAGCGCGGATATGCCCCTGATGGGGGCGTTCATAGTTAGCCTGCTGGTTTTTGCGGGGTTCTTCATCGCCGCGTGGAACGCCGAGATGTGGCGATTGCCCGTGGGGCGGTTCCTGCTGCCCTTCGCGGCGCTCGTGTTGTGGCTGGGGCTGTCTACAGTGGTGATGCAATCGGGCTGGTCAGGGCTGCTGCGCACGGTACAGTGGCTGTCGGGGCTGATTGCTGTGTTGACTCTGACGGCGACGACGCGGCGCGGGGCAGCCGCGTGGCTGGCGACGACTCCTATTATTATCAGCGCGAGCTTGCTGGGGTTGCGCGGCTGCGCTGAGTATCTGATTAACGCGCTGGGCGGCGTCCCGAACTGGCGTGTGTTCGCGAGTTTTTTCAACCCGAACCTGCTGGCGGGCTATTTTGTGATGAGCGCGCCGCTCACGCTGGGGCTGCTGCTGATGGCGGGGCGCGAGTTGCCCGAGGCGCGTCGTCGGGTCTACACCGCGCTGATTACAGTCGGCTTGTGGCTGCAGCTCAGCGCGCTGGCGTTGACCGCTTCGAGGCTGGGGATGCTCTCGATGGCGGGCGCGGCGGCGGCGTTTATGGCGTGGGCGGGCGCGTGGAAACTGCTCTCGCGCGAGTTTCTGATGCGCGTCGGGCTGGTAGGCGTGTTGCTTGTCGGCGTGTTCTGGCTCAGCACGCCCGCCACGCAACGGCTGACCCCGCAGGCGGCGGCGCAAGATGTGCATTCGGGCGCGTTCCGCGTGGAGACTTGGAAGGGGGCAGCGCGCGCCGCGCTGGCGCACCCCCTCATGGGCGTGGGCACTGGCGCGTTCGAGTGGCAATACCCGCGCTACGCGCAGGTGGGCTACACGCGCGCGGCGCATAACACCTACTTGGAGCTCGCCGCCGAGTCGGGGCTGCCCGCGCTGCTGTTGCTTGGGGCGATGGGCGTCGGCTGGCTCATGCGCGCGGCGCAGCGCGAGTTGCCTCCCGACGCTGCTCGCTCCGCCCCACGAGTGGCGGATTGGCGTCCGATGCGCGTCGGCATACTGGCGGCGGTCGTCGGCGCAGCGCTCCACAACGCGGTCGATTCCGACCTGCAGGCGTTCGCGAATCTCATCACGCTCTGCGCCCTGTTGGGGTTGGGGCTGGCGCTTGCGCCCGACGGCGTGTTCACTATACCGATACGCGCGATTGAACGGCGCGGCACCGCGCTGGTTCTCACGCTCACGCTTGCCACTGCGCTCGCCAGCTTCGGGTTGGGCGAGTGGTACGCTCATCAGGGACGCTACGAGATGCTGGTCTCGCACGCGCCGCAAGCCGCCGAGCTCTACAGTCTTGCCCGACGCTTCGACGCGAGCAACCCCGACTACCTGATGGATTCGGGCGAGCTCTACTATGCTCTGGGCAGGCGCGAGACCGCGCTGGAGCTGATGCAGCGCTCCGTTCGGCTCAAGCCGTCGCCGCGCAACCTCTACCGACTGGGGCTGTACTACGAACGCGAGAACGACCTCAGCAAGGCGCGCGAGCATTACCAAGCCGCGTTGGAACGCGACCCGCACAGCCTGCCCGCCCTGCTCAAGCTCGCACGCCTCGCCCAGCCCGACGAGTCGCAGCCTCGCCTGACCGACGAGGCGAGGCGGTTCTACGAGCGCGTGATTGAAATCCAGAACAGCCCCTACGGGCGCGTCCGCGCGATACCTGAGATGGTGGAGACGGCGTATGGGTTCGCGCATCTGGCGTTGGCGCGCGACTATCGGGCGCAGGGCGAGCGCATGCGTGCGCAAGGGCACTACGAGGCGGCGTTGCAGGTGTTCCGCAACTACCGCGAGGTCACCTACCCGTTCAATCTCGCGGGGCGCGCGCTGGGGCTGTATAACGCCGAACGCGAGCGGCAAATCCTGAGCGCGCACCTGCAAACGCTGAGCGACCTCGCCGCGCTGTATGAAGCGCAGGGGCGCGCCCAAGACGCCGTCGCGCTGCGCGAGGAGTATAGCCGCCTCAGCAGTGAGTGAGCGATGCTGCTGCCTACCGACTACCTAAGCGTTGCGCGGGCGCACGCGGGCGCAGTGTTTATTCCGCTGGAGGAGCTGCCCCATCGCACGCACGAGTTGCCGCCCCCCCACTGCGCGATTCGGCTGATTCGCGACTCGTTGGACGCCTACGCCGCGCTGGGCTGGCTCCACGCGCGTGGGCGGCAAGCGCAACTCGCCGAACCGCCCCCGAACGCCGATAGCAACGCGCGATACCGCCTATGGCGACCGAACGAATGGCTGGAATCGGTTGCGCCGCGCCTACACCCCGATTCCGAACGGCGCGCGCTGGACTTAGGCTGCGGCGGCGGACGCGAGGCGGTCTACCTCGCCGATTTGGGCTGGCGCGTCTGCGCGGTCGATCGGCTGCCTGAAGCGGTGGAGCGCGGGCGCGACCTGCAGACGCGCTACGCGCCCGACAGCGCCCCGATTATGTGGCTCTGCGCCGACTTGGAGAAGTCCGAGTGGCAACCGTCGGAGCGATACGAGTTGATAACGCTGTTCTATTTCTACTCGCGCGGGTTGATTGCTCGCGCGTGCGAGTGGCTCGTGTCGGGCGGCGCGCTACTGGTGGAGGCGTTCACGGTGGAGCATCGCGCGCGGTATGGCAAGCCTGCGTCCGATTTGCGCGTCGTGCGCCCGAAAGAGCTGCCCTCGCTGCTGCCCCCGTGGATGCGCCCTATACACTACTCGGAGGCGTGGCGTGCGAACGGACGGCACACCGCGCGGCTGTGGGCGGAGCGGCGATAACGCGCCGCTCCATCAGAACTACCGCTTCATATTCACCACATCGGCGAGCATCTCATCCACGACCGACACGATGCGCGTGTTCGCTTGGAAGCCGCGCTGCGTCACTATCATATCGGCGAACTCGCCGCCCAAGTCCACATTCGATTGCTCCAAGTAGCCTGAGTTGATTTCGCCCAAGCCGCCGGTGGTGGGCGCGCCGACTTGGGGCAGCCCGGAGTTGTCGGTCATGCGCCACATGTTGTTGCCCAGTCGGAACAGTCCCGCCGGGTTAGAGAACAGGCTAAGCGCAATCCGCCCCATCGGACGCGAGAGACCGTTGGAGAACACGCCCTGAATCGTGCCGTCGACGCCAATTGTGAACTCCTGCAGCGTGCCGGGCGGGAAGCCGTCCTGATACACGGGCTGCACGATGGACTCCGCCGCCAGCGAGGTGATTTGGCTCAGGTCTAAGTTCACTGTGAACGGTTGCGCGCCGTTGGTGGGCGTGATGGTGATTTGCTGCGTAGTGGCGCCGATGAGTTCGCCCTGACTGTTGAAGTAGAGGCGTGTGTTGCCGCCCGTGCTGAAGTCGCCGACGGGCAGGCTACCTTCCACCGCCGACCACTCCCAAGAGCTCACAGCGCCTGGGGGAGGCGCGCCGACGGCGGGCGTCTGGCGGTTGGTGAAGGTGATGGTGATGTCGTGCGAGCCGCCCAGCGCGTCGTACACGCGCACGGTCGCCGCGTAGGTTTGCGACGGCAGCGCGTTCGCGTTCAGGTTGCCCGTGTAGCGCACCACGGTCGTCTGGCTGACCGCCGCCTGCGAGCCGACAGGGAACTGCAACACCGATCGCGCGTTGATGGGCAAGTTAGTATCAATCAGCCCGCCTGAATCTGCCATCCAGCCCAGCACTTTCCAGCCAGTGCCGCGATGCACCAGAAAGCCCGACGAGTCGAGACCGAACGCGCCGTCGCGCGAGTAGTGGATGTCGCGCCCGTTCGTGAGCATGAAGTAGCCGTTGCCCTGAATGGCGAGGTCGGTGTTGCGCCCGGTCATCTCCAGCGCGCCCTGCAGCGTATGCACATCGATTGCGCCGACCTTGACGCCCAACCCCACTTGAATGGGGTTCACCCCGCCCAGCACCTCGCTGGGTCGGCTCGCCGCGCGATAGGTCTGCGCCATCAAGTCCTGAAAATGCACGCGACTGCTCTTGAACCCTGTCGTGTTGATGTTCGCGATATTGTTGCCAATCACATTCATCTTGGTCTGGTGCGCCTTCAAACTGGCGACCCCCGAAAGCATCGCTTGCCACATAGATACTCACCTCCTCAACGAATGGCGCGTACCGATTCCATCGGTATCTGCTCGCCGTTAACGGTTAGAAACGCTCGTCCTGCGCTCATCTGCACCGATTCCACCTTGCCTGCGATTTGCACTCCGCTGGGCAAGGCGGCTTCCACCTCGCGTCCGATAAGCCCCGCCGCTTGGAAGGTGCTGAACATCGCGCCCAACCGCTCCATCTGTTGCGCGGTGTTGAGCTGCGCCATCTGCGCCAGGAAGTCGCGGTCTTTGATGGGGTCCATCGGGTTCTGCGAGGTCAGTTCCACGATGAGCAACCGCAGAAACTGGTAGGTGTCCATCGTGGTACGCGAGTGGCTGAATGGGGCGTTTGCGCCCTGTTGTATCGCTCCTATGGTCATCGAACAACCTCCGTCTGACAGTGTTCACACCCAGACGCTCCATCGTCCATCGTAGAATCTGAGGCTGTCCGTAGCCGCTGAGGGGTGTGGGATAGTGTTTCTTTGGGCGGCAGGCGCGCGGTAAGCGTGCGCCTGCGCGAAGGGGGAGTTGCCTTGCCCCCCGACATCGAAATGGGTGAGTTGCAATCCGCGCGATTCGAGTTGCTCGCGCAGTTGCTGTTGTGCCTGCTGCAGCAGCTGGCGTGTGAAGTCGCGCTCCGCGCTGACCCACGCCTGAACCTCGCTGCCCTGCGCCTGAACGCGCAGCTCAATCACGCCTAACTCGGGCGGGTCGAGGCGAACGGTGATACTATCGCGTTCGCGGTCATACGCCAACCGCTCGATATACTGCGCCGCCTGCTCCACCGCGTTCCAGTTGGGAGAGTCGGTCGTGATTGCGTGCGAGAGCTCGGCAGGCGCGGCGGTTGGCGCAGCGGAAGCGCCCTGCAAAGCGAATGCGTGGGATGGCGCGTCGCGCAAATCCTCACGCGCGGAACGGCGCGGTTCAAGCACAGGCTCTGGCGCATCAGCTGCAGGCGACGGCGAGGGGAGCGTCTCGCCCTGACGGGCGGATAGCACAGGGGAGACGCCCTCATCGCCGTCGGGAGGAGGAGATGCCGTCGCTTGCGGCGACGCCTCGTGTGGCTCAATCTCCATCACCCAATCACCCTCAAAGCGCTCCATCCGATCCACAGCTTCAGCAGGCAGAAAATCGGCGAACTCTGTGGAGCCGACCTCCACAAGCGCATCAGTCGGATTAGCATAGCCTTGTGCAGGTAGGGCGAGCGGCGTCAGCGCAGGTTGAGGCGCGATAGGCATGCCCCACTCAAGGGGTGCGCCTGCGCCCTCGCGTGTTGCTTGCAGGTCGCTGCTCGCTATCGGCGCGGGCAGCGTCATCGGCAACGCGGAGGCGTATGCTGGCAACTCTGGATCCGTGTCCAGTAGTTCCTGCAAAACCGCCTCAAACAGCTCCTGATTCCCTGCATCCGACGCGCCTATCGCAAACGGCGATTCCGCGCTGAGCGTCGGCTCGGCTCCGACTATCGGCGTGAACATCACCCCGTATTATTGGCAGTTGCGTGAAATCTTTAGAGGTTTCCCACGCAGTGAATGGCGAGCTAGAGAAGAAAAAGGCACTCTCTGTACCCGAACTGTGGCGAGGAGCAGTGCCTACTGAACAGCCTTTTCCTCTTCTCCTGCGCCTGAGTTGAAACGCACAATCTTGTCCCAATCCAGCGAGCCGTCTTCGTTGGCGAACTCACTTAGTAAGTCGCGCGTGAATCGATTGACTGCTTTCGCCCATTCTTCCTGATAAATCTTGCGTTGCTGTTCGGGATAATCACGCATTAGACGAATCAGTTTGAGATAGAAATCAGGGTCGCCTGTGATTTCTTGCCAAAACGATTGCCCAGAGAGCATCCGATACCGCCTCTGTTTCGTTGGCAGGGCATTTTTCCGCCCGTACGAACTACCTAAGATGGGGTCAAAGTGCTTGCCCAGTTGAGACAGTCGCTGACGCAACCGATTGTGCAGTTCCTGAAACTCGTCGTTCATCCGAGCCGTCTGACTGGAGTTGAAAATGTTCGGTCCTGATTTGACAGCGATTGCCTTGAATTCTGTTTCAGTTTCTATCTCAAGGTCAACCCCCTTTGCGCTGGATTTGCGCCCCTGACTGACTATCAGCGCAATCGGTTCCACGAAGGCGTCGCCGAAAATCGTCTCATCCGATGCTTGCGAGTGGAGGAGAAGTAAATACTCAACAACTTCGGAAGCGGTTCTCAGTCCAATCGCGCGCATTAGGTAGGGATTTTTGCGTTTGAGTACCTGCTTGAGCTGCAGTGTTTTTAGTTTCTCAATGCGGCGGCGGTAGAACTCTTCCAGTTGTGTCTTGATTAGTTGTTCCAGTTCCTCAGGTTTCATAGTCTACTCCACTTTCCGCAAAGGTATAGAGGTTCGGCGTTGCTTGTTCTTT
>CALGZO010000303.1 GCA_937934465.1 uncultured Fimbriimonadales bacterium
CCAACATCTGCACGCAGCGCAGCGCAGGCGTCACGACGGTGATGAAATCCTGGCTCAGGTGCCGCGCCGTCATCTGCTTGTTCGACGAATCCTCAAGCTTCAGCACCACCTCGAACGTGTAATAGCGGCGCTCGGCCAACAACGGCGATTCGACATCCACCTGATAACAATGCAGGCTGACGTCGCGCTTGCGCCCGCGCGCGCCCCACAGATACAGCAACAGCGGCCATATCTGCGGGCTGATCGGGTCATCGCCCACCATGATAGCAGCGGGATATTGCGACACAATGTGGCGCAGGCTGAAGCTCAAACCGACAATCGCAGGCGATGCACGGAGCACCGACTCCAAGCGCAACAGTCTGTCGTGCGGCAGCAGGCGCAGCGATTTACTGAAGTCATGCGTGCGCACGAGCACATAGCCAAAAGACGCCGCCACCACGGTGAAGTAGAAGGGCGTGATGAAAGTGGTGTACAGCTCGGCCTTGAGCAGACGCGCTAAGGATTGCGCCAAGGCTTCGGGATACTGCCTCAAACCGCGCCCTCAATCCTCGTCAGGCGCGTCGGGGAAATGCGGATGCCCCGACATCCCGCCCACCAGCATCACAAAACCCGGCATCGCAAGCGCAATGACCAGAGCAAAGAAGAGATGAGACAGGCCAAAAAACAACAGCCCGACGCTGAGCGCCGTGCAGGTGGGGCACAGCAGATGCTGCGCCAACGGCGGCGGCAAGGCGCGTCGCATCCAGCGCCTGGCGCGCAGGAAACAATCGAACGGCCCGGCCTTGCGCTGAAAGACAAACGTCCAATAGTGCGTCGCTAGCGCGGCAAAGACCGCGCGTATTGCAAATTCGGCTTCCATTGCTCCTCCTCAACCTTATACACGCTGCCCGCGCGCGTCGGCATCGCTTTGTCCAGCGCAACGCTCGACGCGCGAAAGACGACATCCGAAGACTGCGGCGAGTAGCTCGACGCAAGGCGATACGCCAACGCGCGCGCCATCACCGTGTCGTCGTGCATCCCCTTCGGCGCGTTGAACGACGGCTTGCCGGTGGCCGTCCGCCGCATCCCATACGCGGCAAGCTCGGCGATGCCCACTTCATCGGCGGTCAACTGAAGGCGCGATGTCTCCATCGCGTGGCGCATGTCTTGTATCAGATCGGCCTTCGCCTGAGATGTCGTGTAGAAGTCCCTGACGACGATGCCCAGCGCGGTGAGGCGATAGCGCAGCTCCTCGTAGAAATATCGCCCGATGGCATTGGCCTCGATCATGACCGCGGCGGGGCGCCATTCCTTGACCATCTCGATAAGCCTTCCTTCGGTGATGCGGATTTGCGGCGTGCGCCAGCGCTTGAGCGCCAACTCGCGGACGGGAAGGCTTCGCACGCTCATCACGCTCACCGCCGTGTAGTCCTCGACGCCGCCCACGTCCACGCCAAACACGCACGTGTTCTGCACGCCGATAGGTTTGCGCTCTTCGAGCACACAAACCTTGTCCAGCTCGCTGAACACGAATCCCTCGGCCTGGATGAATTTGGCATATATCTCCTGCTCGATGGCCAGCTTGCTCATGCGCTCTTGCTCGATCATCGCCTGAATCTCGGCGGGATCGAGGTGCGGATTGTCATAGGTCGAGTAGTTCCAAGCGCGCCAGTTCTGCACGCCCTCGACGCCTCGGCGATACAGCGTGTAGAAGTCGGTGATGCCGCGCGGCGTGCCGCAGATGAGCGCGCGACCGCGACGGTCGAGCAGCGCAGACCGTATCACCTCCTCCCACGCCTTGCCCAGGCGCATCATCAGGCTGAGCTCGCCGGCTTCGTTGAGCACCGCCCAGTCCAACGCCGAACCACGGATCGAGGCGTGGTTCTTCACGGTGTAATAGCGGATTTCGCCCTCGCCATGCTTGAACGCAGACACCTTGCGGTCATACTGCACGACCTTCTCATCGAGCAACGGGCCGAGGATGATCTTGGCGCGCTCGATCATCTTGTCGCGGTCTATGTCGCGCGGCACCAGGACGGCGACGTTCTGCTGATCCAGCAGCGCGGGCAAGATGAGTATATCTATCAGCGTGTCCTTGCCCCAACGCCTACCGCAGGCCAGCACGTTGAATCGGTCCAACTCGTCCATCACGCGGCGCTGGCATTCATGCGGAATCGGCAGCTCTATCGTGATCATCCCTTCTCATTCTATCTACCGCCATCGGCGCGTCGTCACAACGTCGGCGGCGATGTGCAAGATGTCGGCGAGGCACAGGCCGACGAAGCCGAGCGCGATGAGGCGGAGCGATGGGAATGAAAAATGAAAACCGAACAGGAGCGCGGCGCACGCCGCAAAAGGGAGCATGAACCACAATGCGCGCGTCAGCGTGCCGACGATGGGCCAGTGCGAAAGCCCGCGGTGGCGGAACAGGCGCGCATATGCCAGTCCGAGCGCGCGCAACGGCAGCACAGGGCGCAGCGCGCGTTGGGCGCGGGAACGCGCCAAGTCAAGGTCCGGCGTCAACACGCGGCCGGCGGCATATCCCGCCCACATCGCCAGCGCGCCCGCAGCGTCCAGCTCGCCGCGCAGGACGCCGACCGCCAAACCAACCGTCACCACGCACCACCCCAGCGCGTGCAACTTGTCGTGCCCCTCACCATCCATGCGCGCAAAGTATATCCGACAAAATGCGCCAAGAGGAAAACAACGGGTAGCAATCGGCTTAGTTCCCTAAGATCCCATTTCCCCTACATCGCCACATAACTTGCTTTTTGGAGCAGGATATTAGATCTAGTTCATTCTTTTAGGGAGGCCATCTTGTCCTAAGACAAATTATGTCGTATGTCTGAGCGTCTTCTAGGCGCGCGCTAAGTATGGGTAAGTTGCTCCAATGTGGTATAGGGCGGGTATCAATCGTCATTGGAACATATGTGCTACGTTGCCTTAGTCTGCGCTAGATGGGCTGATTGCTTCTTGGAGCAGGATATAGATCTAGTTCATTCTTTTAGGGAGGCCATCCTGTCCTAAGACAAATTATGTCCGCGCTCAAATGAGAGAATAAAAGCGCGCCGTGTCTCTACGGCGCGCTTTCTTTATGGCTGGTCGCTTTAGCGTTTGGCGACGGGCATAATGACGTGCATATCATCCGCGCCCTCGGACGGTCGTATGACCGTCTTGTTGCTTGGATGCTCGATTTCGATTATCGCCTGGCGCGACTTGACGGCTTCGAGCGCGTCTATCAGATACTCCACGTTGATGTAGAAGTCTCGCGGAACGCCTGCGAAGTCTGCTTCGACTTCGCAGGAAACGGCTCCCATTTCATCGGATTGCGCTTCTACCGTGATGCGGCCCGACTCGACCAGCAGCCGCGTTGTTCCGTTTTGCGGCTTCGCGAATATTCTCGCGCGCCTACATGCGTTTAGCATCTCGGACGTTGTCACCACCGCGCGCGTGTCATATTGGGTCGGCAGGACGGCGCGATATGGAGGGAACTTGTACTCGCTCAGAACGGAGCGGATGCTTGCCTGCTCCGCCCTGAACATCACTTGATTGCGCTCTTTCGTCGTCCAGACTTCGACGACATTCTCTTTGGCGAGCGCGCGAGCGGCCTCCGTCATCGCCTTCACGGGGACGAGCATCGAGCCTTCGGCGAAAGCGCCATTGCTTCGCTTTGCCTTGGAGATGCTCATTCGGAACCCGTCTGTCGCGACCATGATGATCGAATCCTCTTTCACTTCAACGAGGATTCCGTTCATCTCCGGCCTGACGCCCTTTGGGTCGGCAGCGGCTTTGACGCTGTTGACCATGTTGCTCAGCAAAGCGCCGCTTAAACGCTCCAGCAACACATCTGCTGGTGGAAACACCGGGAAGTCCTGCGCGCTCGTCGCCTTCACCCGCGCGCTTGTCTTCTTCCCCTCCACCTTGACGAAGCCATCCTTGGCCGAGATCGTCACCTCTTCGTCGGCGATGAGCGAGACGACCTCTATGAGCTTACCTGCGTGTGCAGCGACATCGCCTCTCTGCTTCACCTCGGCGCCGATCCACTTTGACCATTCGATGCTCAAGTCGGTGGCAGCCACCTTTAGTCGCCCGTCTTCCGACGAGAGGAAGATATGCGTCATCACGGGCGACGGAGCCTTCTTCCTTTCCGTCTCGGCAACTACGATGCGACTCGCCGACTTGAGCGCGGCCTCCAACTCTTGTCTCGAACACTTTACTTTCATCTTTTGCCTCCTGTGGATCATTATATACCCCGCAAATCGAGGACATAGAATGGCTTGACAAGACGATACCAGTGTGTATAATTGCGCGCAACGAAGAGGAGTGACACGATGTCCGTCAACAGTAAGCCCGAGGAAATTGCCATCCGGCGCTCCAAAGAGCACGAGCAAGCCGCGCAAGCCGCTACGTCCGCTCCTGCCCGCGCATATCACCTCGCCGCCATGCGCGCCTTCGACAAAGCCGCAGCCGAGCTTGCATCCGGCCGACTGCCGGTCAGGGCCGGCGACGATTGGCTCGTCCACTCCCGCAGCGCCAACGCCGTATATCGCGTTCACGTCGCCAACGCAACCTGCAATTGCCCAGCCGGTATGCACGGCAGGCTGTGCTGGCACCTGGCAGCAGCACAGGCGATGGAGGAAGCCACGGCGGTGGAGGATAGCGTGGGGTTCTAGAGGGCGCGATTATGTCAAGCGGCGCCCCCATTTCTCTTTTGGCCGGGGGATGTTGCCCTGCGCCCCGTTGCCCAGCCGCCCGTCTCCCGTCGCCCGCGCCCAGCCTGCCCGTCGCCCGCCGCCCGATGGCCGCCCTGCCGCTCCGTCGTCCTGCGGCCCTGCGGCCCATCCGCCCGCTGCCCGCTGCCCCGTCGACCGTCGCCCGTCGCCCGTCGCCCCGTCTGCCCGTCTGCCCGATGGCCGCATCGTCGCCCGCTGACGCCGGTGGCAGCAGCGGCGCCCGCTGCCGGCGGGGGCGGATGCGGGCGGCGGGGGCGAGATGTGACGAATGTCACGTGTAGGATGTGACATTCGTCCAGTTGACAATCGGGCGCGATAGTGATATATTAGCGCGCAGAAAGGAGATAGCAGATATGACTGAATACGAATACAACGATGACTATCGAGCGTTCGCTGAGGCATTGCCGCCCCGTGTTCGCCGCGAGGCGTTCATTCGCCTCACCGACGAATGGCTGCTGTGGGCCGGCCTGGACTGGCCGGAGGTGAGCGACCTAGATCGGCGGGCCGCGTTCCGG
>CALGZO010000304.1 GCA_937934465.1 uncultured Fimbriimonadales bacterium
TGCGGCAGGCGGTCGCCGATAGCCACGCGCAGTTGAAGTTCGGCGACAGCGGCGTCGTAGGTCGCCTGCACAAGGTTCGTCTCGGCGGTAATCAGCGCGAGTTGGGCGGTGATGACCTCCACAATCGTGCCGACGCCCTCGCGCAGCGATTCTTGGGCGGCGTCGAAGTTGCGTTGCGCAGCGGCGACCGCGACACGCGACGCTTGCAGACGCTCTACCGACTCGCGTAAGTTCAACAGTGCGCTCTCCACTTCGGCGTAGGCGTCGCGCTCGGCTTGCAGCAGTCGGAACTGCGCGCTCTGCAGGCTCGCTTCCGCGTCGCGCAGGTTCGCGCGGGTCAAGCCGCCGTCAAACAGGGGATAGGATGCGACGATGCTGAGGCTGCCCTGCGTGCGCGAGTTCGGCTCCACCTCGCGGAAACCGCGTGCGCTGATTTGCAGGCGCAGGAGGCTATTGAGTCGCGCGGCGTCCACGCCGAGTTGGCTCACCTGCACGCTCAGCTCGGCGTTGCGCAGGTCGGGGCGTTGGAGGCGGGCGCGTCGCCACAGCGCGTCGAGGCTCTGCTCAGGCGTCAGCGCGGGCGGCGCGTCGGGCGGCGTGAGGCGCGGCAGCGGCTGCGCGGTCTCCCAGCCGATGAGCCGTTTCAAATCGGTCTCAGCCAAGCGCAGCGCGTTGCGGGCTTGGATTTGTTGCACGCGCGCGTTCGCCAAGTCCGCCTCCGCCTGCAGCACATCCTTCTGGGGCGCGGTTCCGACCTCCGCCTGCGCTTTGGCGACCTCCAGCAAGGTCTCGGCGCGACGCACGGCAGTATCGGCGACCTGCAAGAGCTCTTGGCGACGCAACACTTCGTAGTAGGCGCGCGCGGTCTGCAGCAGCACGCGGCGCACTGTGTCGCGTGTGTTCTGGCGCGTGGCTTCCGCCGTGCGGGAGCTCTGGCGGATGCGCAACTCGCGTTGCCCGTTGTCCAGCAGCAGCCACTCCAGTCCCAGCCCGTTTTGGCGTTGGGTGCTGTCGAGGCTCGCGCCGCCGCCCTCGATGCGCGTGCGCGTCGTGCTGCTGCTGACATCGAAGCTCGGATAGAGGCTCGCGCGGACGGCGTTCAGGCGCGCCTGCGCCGAGTCGATCTCGGCAAGCGCAGCGCGGGCGATACCGTTATTTTGGAGCGTCAGCCGCAGCGCATCGTCCAAACTCAGCGTCTCCTGCGCTTGCACAACGCCCCACGCGAGCAAAAGGCTTGTAAAAACGCTCAGTCTCATCACAACCCCTGTTCGACGAGTGGGGGAAGCTTCCTGTTCAGTGGGCAGGAGCGACGCCGTATACGCCGAACTGGGGAGCTGCTATGGGCACGGAACCGAAGCAGTTGCGACTTGCGTTCGGGGCGAACCCGACCGCGCAGATGAGCGTGACTTGGCAGACCGAGCAACCGCTGCAAGACCCCGTCGTAGAGTACGGCGAGACGCCCCAGCTGGGCAATCGCGTCGCCGCCGAGCGTGTGTCCTACCCCTACGAGACAGGCGTTATCTATCGCGCGCTGTTGAGCGACCTGCGTCCCGGACAGCGCTACTACTACCGCGCGGGCAGCGCGAGGGGCGGCTACTCACGCGCTTACGCTTTTCGCACCGCGCCGAGCGGCTTGCAAGATTTCCTCTTCACCGCCTTCGCCGATCACGGCACAACCTCGTTCAGCCGCCAGAACTCGCGCAATGTCGCCGCGCACAACCCTGTGTTCCACTTCATCGCGGGCGATACCTCCTACGCCAACGGGCGACAGCCGATTTGGGACACTTACTTCGAGCAGTTGGAGGTCTTGGCGGCGCGTATACCCGTGATGGTCTGCTTCGGCAACCACGAGAACGAGCGCATCGGCGAGCAGCGAATCGGCTATATCGCCGCCGAGACGCGCTTCGCGATGCCCAATAAGGGGCAATATTACGATTTCACGATAAGCAACGCACGGTTCGTGGCGTTCAACAGCAACGAGCGCGATAGCGAGCCGCAATACCAGTGGGTGGAGCAAGCCCTCAAACGCGCTCGCGCCGACCGCAACATTCGATGGCTCATCGTGTTCGCGCACCATCCGCTTTACGGCTCCACGCAGCGACGGGGCAACAATAGCGGCATGATACGCCGATTCCAGCCGCTGTTCGACCGCTACCGAGTGGATTTGGTGATACATGGGCACGACCACATATACGAGCGGATGTACCCGATGCGCGACGGGAAGGCGGTGGTGAAATCGGGCAATCGCTATCGGCAGGGCGCGGGCGTGGTGTATCTGACTTGTGGGGGCGGCGGCGTGTCGCTGTACGAGCTTGCGCCTGAGCCGACGCCGTGGACCGCCAAGCGCGAACGGGTCTACTGCTACCTGAAAGTGCATGTGCCCGTGCGCGGCGCGTTGCGCGTGGAAGCCTACCGCGTGGACAACACGCCGATCGAGGCGTTCGAGATCGGCTAACTATCGATACGCTGGAAGAAGGTGGGGTTATTGCGCCAGTCCTCGCGCACCTTCACCCAGAGTTCGAGGAAGATTTTGCGTCCGAGCCAGAGTTCGAGCTCCTCGCGCGCGCGCTGACCGATAGTTTTGAGCTTTTTGCCGCCCTCGCCGATGAGGATGCCCTTGTGCGTCTCGCGCTCTACATAGATGACGGCGGCGATGTAAAGCACGCCGTTGGGACGCTCCTCCCAGCGTTCGATAGCGACGCCGACGCCGTGGGGCACCTCTTGGTAGGTGTTGAGCAGCGCCTTCTCACGGATGAGTTCGGCGGCGAAGAGGCGTTCGGGCTGGTCGGTAATCTGCTCTTGGGGGAAGTAGGGCGGCGCTTCAGGCAGATACTTGAGGATGATATCGAGCAGCTTGTCGCAGTTGTGCCCCTTGAGGGCGTTGGTCATCATCCAGTCGGCGTGGTGGGGCACAAGTTGCCAGTACGCTTCGGTGTTCGGCTTCACTTTTTCGGGGGGCAGCTTGTCCATCTTATTGAGCGCCAGCACGATGGGCGCGCGGGTTTCTTGGCGCAGCAGTTCGGCGATGTGTTTGTCTTCGGCGGTGGGCTGTTTGGAGGCGTCGACGACGAACAACACGAGGTCGGCGTCGGAGAGCGCGCCCACGGCGGCTTCCACCATCCGCTCGCCGAGCTTATATTTGGGCTTGTGGATGCCAGGCGTGTCCACGAACACCACCTGCGCGTCGGGGCGGTTCAAAATCCCCAGAATGCGGCGGCGCGTGGTTTGCGGTCGAGGCGAGACGATGCTCACTTTGCGTCCCACGAAGTAGTTGATGAGCGTGCTTTTGCCGACATTCGGCTTGCCAATCACTGCTACGAATCCTGAGCGGAACTTGGGGGCGTCTTCACTCATGGCTTTCACTGGGCGACGCGCCGTAGACGGTCTTGTCGGGGCACGGCTCGGGCGCGCGGTCGGTGCGGGCGATGAACCGCTCCACATCGCGCAGGTCGTGGAAGTTGGGACCTGTGGCGATGCGCAGCTCGCGCGCGGTCATCTCCGGGTGGGCGAACACCATCACCTTCTTGCCTTTCGCGCGGAGGGTCTCCACCAACCGTTCGAAGTTGCCGTCGCCGCTGAGGATAACGCACACATCATAGTGGTCTAAGGTGAGCAGCGCGTCCATCACGATATCCACCGCGAGCTCGATGCGTTCCCACGGCAGCTCCTCGCGTTCGCTGCCGCAACAGCCTTTCAGAGGTCGCGTGCGCAACACATACCCTGAATGCAGCAGGTAGTCGTGAAAAGTGGCGTCGCGCCCCTTCGCGTTGGGGTCAACCGCCGTGTAGTAGTAGGCGTCAGCAACCTTCATGCCCAAAGTCGAGCGAAAGTAGCACAGCAGCTTGCGATAGTCGATGAACCATCCCAGCCGCTTCTGGGCGTAGTACATATTTGCGCCGTCAACAAAAATAGAAACCCGCTCCAAGTTCGAACACCTCCTGAATATGCGAGTTGGAAGTATACCCCATACAGCTGCCTGATTTTGCAAGCGTCGGGGGAGGGCGTAGCGATTATCGCTCTGGAGTGCAACGCCATTCTTGGCTTGGGTGGCTGATGTGGGGCTGCCCCCCTCCTGCTAAGGAAATGCCTCAAGGAGGGGGGTGATATAATAGGGTTAGGGGTTCACTGTGCCCCTACGGGTGGCGTAGCGCAGTTGGAACCCTATCGGCGGGTTGCCCGCCTGAATCGCGCGCAGCACTTCGCTCGTGGCGCTGGGGCTAACCAACACGCGCAGATCGGCATTGACCGACGCGCCGCGCTGGAGCGACCAGCTGCTGTTCCAGCCTGCCAAGTTGGACAGCACAGGCGTGGTGTAGGATGACGCGCCGCCCAGCCAAGCCGTTGAGAAAAAGATTTCGTAGCGGATGGGTTGACCATCCCCGAAAAGGCTCATCTGATAGCCGCGCACGGGCGAGTCCGCGTAAGCGATATTCGTTGCACTAATGGCAACGGGTCCTGAGGGTGTAGTCAAGAAGGTGGCGGTTGAAAACGGCGCGGGCAGGGTGTAGCTGCGGCTGTTGGGCAAGGTCGCCAACACCTCTTCCACGCCGCGCCCTGCACTGGAGATTAGCTTGACGCGGAAGCCCTCGCCTGCGTTCAGCACGCTGCTGGGAATGATGGGATAGTTCAGGAACGCGCCGTCCGTAGTTGCGTTGCCCACACCCACGATACTGGAGCGTGTGCCTGAGAGGAAGAGTATCTGCCCTGTGACGGTCTCGTTCGCGCCCGTGTCTATTCCTGACACGCTCACCGCGCCGCTGTTCACATCGAACACGCGCACTACTGTACCGTCGGACTGATTGAAATCGATGTTGTAGGTGGTGGAAGTGTTGAAGGCGCGGTTGCGCTGGAGCCAGACGCGGTTGGGGGTATTGCCCGCGATGCGCACAGCAATCACATCGTAGCTGCCAGGCGCGACGCTCGGCAGGGTGTAGTCACCTATTGTCGCCGTAACAGATTCGCCAATCGCTACGATTGCCTGATTGCCGTTCAAGCCCTGCACTGTGCCGTCCACTTGGATGGTATTGGAAGTTGCGCCACAGGTTGCGGCAAGCTGGGGCAGCTCGGCGCGTGTGGCATGCACGATGTTCACTGTCGGCTTGTCGCCGCCGCACACATAAGCCACCGAGTAGCGCCCGTCGGCGGCGGTTACATTCACCGTTCCGTTGAACCCGCTGGAGGGCGAGAGCGTACTCCATGCGCCATTTGCGCCGTCTTGGAAGGCGACCCACAGCGCGTTGCGAATCTCGAGGGCGACGGGGTTCGTCGGCGTTGGCGTCGCGCTGCCGCCGCCGCCCCCGCCCCCGCAACCCGAAACGCCTACAACCAACGCAATCAACCCAAGAAAGCCCCATCGGCTAAGCAGATTCCGTTTCATAATCTCCTCCGTGTAAGATTTTCGACGACTGGCGCGTCGGTAAGTTCCTGTAGGAGTGTACCCGTTGCTGAGGGTGTTCGAAAATTCGCCTGTTGTATGAGGAACCCCCTCCTGCAGGTTCCCCCTTTTCAAGGGGGAACCGATTTTTCTCAGTTGGTTCCCCCTGCTTGCAGGGAGAACCGATTTTTCTCAGTTGGTTCCCCCTGCTTGCAGGGGGAACCTAAAGGAGGGGGTACCTGCACCTACTTGGCTATTGCCATAGGGGCGCACCTGCGTGGGCGTCCTGCGTTCCATAGATGGGCATTCTGCCAAGACGATTTTCCGAACACCCTCCCCGTTGCTTGACACTCAATCCGCCGTCAGACTCGTAGGAATTCTTGCAGGCGCGTTATATAGTATTCCTATGTTCGCGCGAGTGGAGAGCGCCGCGCTGCACGGCATCGAGGCGTTCACGGTGCAGGTGGAGGTGGATTTGCAACAGGGTACCCCGTACTGGACGCTGGTCGGGCTGCCCGACACGGC
>CALGZO010000305.1 GCA_937934465.1 uncultured Fimbriimonadales bacterium
AGCGCATCTCACACAAGAGGAGGTATGGAGGTAAACGGTATGACACTGACGCCCGAACAGAAACAGGCGATCATCGAGGAACACAAGCGCCACGAGGGCGACACCGGCTCGCCCGAAGTGCAAATCGCGCTGCTCACCGCGCGCATCAACTACCTGACCGAGCATCTCAAGAAGCACCGAAAAGACTTTCACTCCCGCTACGGGCTGGTGAAGCTGGTCGGACAACGCCGCCAGCTGCTGAACTATTTAGCCAACCAAGACATCCAGCGCTACCGCGCGCTGGTGCAGAAACTGGGCATCCGCTCGCAACGGTAAACAGGAGGCAGAATTCTATGCGAGAACCCATCGTTGTATCCGCCGAAATCGGCGGAGACCTATTGTCGCTGGAGACAGGCGTCTTAGCGAACCAAGCGAATGCAGCCGTTGTCGTGCGCTATGGCGAAAGCGTGGTGTTGGTCACCGCGACCATGAGCCACAAAGCGCGCACCGATATCGATTTCTTTCCCCTGATTGTAGACTACGAAGAGCGCAAGTACGCCGTCGGCAAAATCCCCGGCGGATTCGTCAAGCGCGGCGGGCGACCCTCCGATGAATCCATCGTGCAAGGACGCCTCGTCGACCGCTCCATCCGACCGCTGTTCCCCAAAGGCATGCGCAACGAGGTGCAGGTGATTGTGCTGCCCATCTCGGTGGACTTCGACCACCCCCCTGCGATACTGGGCATCATCGGCGCATCGGCTGCACTGACCATCTCTGACATCCCGTGGAACGGACCGCTCGGCGCAGTGCGCGTCGGCTATGTGAACGGCGAGTTCATATTGAACCCCAACAGCGAGATGAGCGAACTCTCGGAACTTGAGCTCGTCGTCTCCAGCCGCCCTGACCATGTGATGATGATTGAGGCGGACGCCGACCAGCTGCCTGAAGAAGTGATGCTACAAGCTATCGAGCTCGCGCACCTTGAGAACCAGAAAGTCATCGCGCTGATTGAAGAACTGCGCGCTCAAGTCGGCAAGCCGAAAGCCGAAGTGCCGCTCTACTTGGTATCCGAAGACACCAAAAGCGCGGTGAAGGCGTTCGCGGGCGACACCCTCAAGGACGCGATTCAGAACCCCGACAAGCTCGCGCGCGAGGCGGGGCTGAGCCAGCTCAAAGACGAAATCGTCGCGCAGATGAACACGCCGCCCGATCCCGAATCGCCGCCTCCCTACGCCGGGCGTGAACTGGAACTCAGTATGGCGGTCGATGAGGTCATCAAGGAGACCGTGCGCAAGCTCATCTTGGACGAGGGTAAGCGTCCTGACGGGCGCGCCCCACACGAAATCCGCGAGATTTCGTGCGCGGTTGGGCTGCTCCCCCGCACGCACGGCAGCGGATTGTTCCAGCGCGGACAAACGCAAGTGCTGACCACCTGCACGCTCGGCGCGCTGCAGGAAGCACAAATCCTCGACGCGCTCAGCGAAGAGGACACCAAGCGCTACATGCACTTCTACAACTTCCCGCCGTTCAGCGTGGGCGAGGTGCGCCCGCTGCGCGGTGCAGGCAGACGCGAAGTCGGGCACGGCATGCTCGCCGAACGCGCCCTCGAACGCATGATACCCCCTGAAGAGGAGTTCCCATACGCCATCCTACTCTACTCGGAGGTGCTGGAATCGAACGGCTCGACCTCGATGGCAAGCACTTGCGGCAGCACCCTCGCGCTGATGGACGCAGGCGTGCCTATCAAAGCGCCTGTCGCTGGCATCGCCACTGGCTTGGTCTATGAAAGCGACGACCGCTATGTCATCCTGACCGACATTCAAGGCATGGAAGACGCCACAGGCGATATGGACTTCAAGGTCGCTGGCACGGAGCAGGGCATTACGGCAATCCAGCTCGACTTGAAGATTCCTGGCTTGCCCGCGCACATTATCGCGGAGACGCTTGCCCGCGCCCGCGAATCGCGCCTATTCATCCTACAGAAAATGCTGGAGGTCATCCCTGCGCCGCGTCCTGAGGTCTCGCCGCGCGCCCCGCGCATCTTCGTGATGGAGATTAACCCCGACAAGATTGGCGAAGTGATTGGACCCGGCGGCAAGACGGTCAAGAAAATCACCGCCGAAACAGGAGCGCAAATCCAGATTGAGCAGACGGGCAAGATATACATCGCCGCGCCTGACGGCGAGTCGGGCGAGCGTGCGCGACAGATGATCGAGGCGCTCACCAAAGAGGTCGCTGTCGGCGAGGTCTATGTAGGGCGCGTCACTCGGCTGATGTCGCGCGGCGCGTTCGTGGAGGTACTGCCCGGCAAGGAAGGCTTGGTGGATTTGCGCGACCTGACCGACAAGCGCGTGAACCGCCCTGAAGAGGTGGTCAAGGTCGGCGACACGCTGCGCGTGCGCGTGAAGGAGATCGACCACATGGGGCGCATCAACCTCACCACGCGCGGCTTGGAGCAGCCCACCGAACTCGGCGCTGTGAGCGCGGTAGCAGCGCCAATTGGCAGTAGCGCGCCTCGCAGCGGCGACCGACGCCCTGCACCACCACGCGGCGACCGACGCCCGCCCAAACCCGAAAAAACGGAACCTATCGAGGAGGATATCCCCAAACCTCAGTTCCGACCCAAGCGATAAAACAGAATACTCCTCGCCTTGCTCACCCAAAGCCCCTGAAGCTTTGCAACGCAAGGCGAGGAGCTTCCAGAACGCCCACCTACGAACTATCCATCGCTGGGCGTTAGACTACCGCACGCAACGCCTCGGCGAACGCCTCGATCTCCTCGCGCGTGCGGGTCTCCGTGACGCACACGAGCAGGTCGTTCCGCATCGTGGCGTCGTAGTCGCCAAGGGGTAGCCCTGCAATGATGTTTTGGTCGAGCAGCGCGTCGCACACCTGCTGCGCGGGGCGCGGCAGATCCAGCACGAACTCTTTGTAGAAGGGCGTATTGGGGTACTTGAGGCGCACATTCGGGATTTGCGTGAGCAAGCGAGCGGCGTAGTGCGCTTTCTGCGTGCAGGTTTCAGAAAGCTCGCGGAAGCCGCTTTTGCCCAGCGACGCCATAAACACCGTGCTGGCTAATGCGCACAGCGCCTCGTTCGTGCAGATGTTGGAGGTGGCTTTCTCGCGTCGGATGTCCTGTTCGCGCGTGCGCAGGGTCATCACGAAGCCGCGCCTGCCCTCAGCGTCGGCGGTCTGCCCCACGATGCGTCCGGGAATGCGCCGCAGGTGTTCCTGCTTGCAGGCGAACAGCCCCAGCATCGGTCCGCCGAAGCCCATCGCGTTGCCCAGCCCCTGCCCTTCGCCGACCACGATATCGAAATCGTATGCGCCCGGCGGCTTCAGCACGCCCAGCGCTATCGGGTCGACGCACGCAATCGCCAGTGCGCCCACCTGATGCGCCGCCTCCGACACAGGCGCAAGCGACTC